>JAJXTK010000031.1 GCA_021783935.1 Myxococcales bacterium
TCGCCGCGCTGGAAGAGCGCCGCGCCGTGCACGCGCGGCAGGATGCCGACCTCGCACGAGATCGGGCGGATCGTCTTGCTGTCGCGGCCGTCGATGCGCGCCTTGGTCGCGAGCATCAGGTCGCGCACGACGTGGTACTTGCGCTCCTCGACCTCCGCCTTCAGCAGCTTCTCGTTCGCGGCCCACTTCTCGTCGCCGAGCTCCGCCTTGAGCGTCTCGACCATCTTCTTCTTCGCGACGCCGTACGCGTCGTAGCGATCGTGCTTGCCGCGGATCTGCGACGCCTTGCGCAGCTCGTCGTCGACCAGGCCGGCGACGCGCTTCTTCAGCTCCTCGCTCAGCGTCTTGGCCTCGAACGTGCGCTTGGGCCTGCCGACCGCGGCGCGGATCTGCTCGATGAGCGCGAGGATCGGCTGCGCGGCGCGCTGGGCGAACATGAGCGCGTCGACCAGATCCCCCTCGCTCACCTCGGCCGCGCCCCCCTCGACCATCACGATCGCGTCCTTGGAGGCCGCGACCACGATGTCGAGGTCGCTCTTGGCGATCTGCTCGAAGGTCGGGTTGGCGATGAGCTCGCCCTCGATGCGGCCGACGCGGATGCCGACGATCGGCCCGTTCCACGGGATGTCGCTGATGTGCAGCGCGGCGCCGGCGCCGATGAGCGCCATGACGTCGGTCGGGTTCTCCTTGTCGACGGAGAGCACCGTGGCGATGACCTGCGTGTCGTTCTTGTACCCGTCCGGGAAGAGCGGGCGGCAGGGGCGGTCGATGAGGCGGCTGACGAGGATCTCGTCGTCGCGCTGGCGCCCCTCGCGCTTGAAGAAGCCGCCGGGGATCTTGCCCGCCGCGAACGTCTTCTCGATGTAGTCGCAGGTCAGCGGGAAGAAATCGATGCCGGGGCGCTCGTCCTGGGAGCTGACTGCGGTGACGAGCACGACGCTCTCGCCGTAGGTGACGAGCACCGAGCCGTGCGCCTGCTTGGCGAGGCGGCCCGTCTCGAGGGTGAGCGGGCGGCCGTTGAGCATGACGGACTCGCGGACGACTTGATTCATGGGAGACCTCGGGTGGGGCGCAGTCGTGCGCCACGGGAGCTGCCGCTCGTGGGCCCCGAGGTTCTTCGATCTCCGGTCGATCGCGCCGAGCACGCAGGGGCCTCGGAGGGATCGATCGAAGAGCGAAGGAAGACCTTTGGGACCGTCGTCGCGGGGTGGGTGTGTGACTTCTTAGGGGCGCGCAGAGTAGCAGGCGGCGGACGTAAATGCCCACAGGAGCGCGCCGGCTCTCGCGACGAGCCGGGATTCAGGCACAAAAGCCCAGCGCCCCCGCGACCGCGACGCGGCCACGAGGGCGAGAGGTGACGGCGTGCGCCGGCCTACTTGCGCAGGTTCAGCTTGCCGACGATCTTCCGGTAGCGCTCCAGATCCGAGCGCTTGAGGTAGTCGAGCAGCCGGCGGCGCGACGAGACCATCTTGAGCAGGCCGCGGCGCGAGTGGTGATCCTTCGCGTGCGTGCGGAAGTGCTCGGTGAGGTAGCCGATGCGCTCGGTGAGCAGCGCGATCTGCACCTCGGGCGAGCCGGTGTCGGTCTCGTGGGTGCGGAACTGCTCGATGAGCGACGACTTCTTGTCTTGCAGGAGCGGCATGGTCGTTTCGTCCTCCACGGGCCCAGCGGGACCTCGCCTGCCGAGGGGCCGAGCACCGGGAAATCAGCGTCACGGGCCGCGCGCGGCGCATCCGCGAGCGGGGCGGGCAGACTAGCCGTCGACGTGGATTTGTCAACGCCGCGGGATCCCCTAGCATTCAGGGAGATGCGCCCCCTCCGAATCGCCGCCGCGCTCTCGCTGGCCGCCGCCACGGGCGCGGGCGCGATGGCGTGCGCCGTCGGCCAGGGGAACGGTTACGTCATCGGCTCGATCGTGCTGCCGGCCTGCAACAAGGACCTCAGCAACTACGACATGCAGGCGAACTTCTTCGCCGGCGAGGCGAGCGGCAACCAGCTCGAGATCCGCATCCAGCAAGGGGGTGGGACCCAAGAGTACGCCGACAGCCTCACGATCCTCGTGCACGACGTGCAGGGCACGCTGAGCAAGATCAACGCGAGCACCGACCACGAGGTCACCTACGACGTGCAGCTGCCGAAGCTGCCGGGCTCGGAGCCGTGGCTCCCCTCGCCGGAAGTCGAGATGACGCTGTCGCTGCGCGGCACCTGCGGCCAGCCGGTCTACTCGGCGGGCGACCAGGCCCTGCTCGTGCTGCACGGCATCAGCGGCAAGATCACCTTCGCGCACATGTTCAACGGCGACATCAACACGCGCGACACGAACGCGAAGCGCATCGACGGCGAGTTCTTGGGGGCGGGCGTGCGCCTCGTCGACCCGCGCGAGGGCGATGCGAGCGTGCCCGACTCGCAGCGGACGCAGTACGGCAACATCACCGGGAAGTTCAGCTTCTTCTACCAGCGCGGCGGGCCGGCCCAGAGCTTCCCTTGAAAGGCTCTCCGCGCGCGCCGTGATCGGCGCGAGCCTCGTAATCGAGAAGATCGTCCCGGGCGGTGCGGGGCTCGTGATCAAGCAGCCCGGTCCGGTCACTGCTGCTCAATGAGGCGACGCTGCCTTCGGGGCTGGATCGGGGGGCTCGAGAGGGGGTCCGCCCACCAACGGACGCGAACCGTCCTGCTTCCACGTGTCACAATTCAAGTAGAGATCGGCCTCATAAGGCATCTTGGGATCGCTCGGTTCCGGCAGAAGGATCCGCCGAGCACAATTGGCGCGATATCCGGCCATCGTAAGCTTCCGAGCGTACGGAATAGAGTCGGCAAAGTTGTGCCACCGAAACCGTGCGACACACGTCTTGCTGCGGCAATCCACCTTACTCAGTTCGATCGGCCCCCGTTGTGCAAGCTCCGCGAAGTCCTGCATGAATAGCTTCTGGGTACTGTTCGCCCAAGCAGGATCATTCGGCTCGGCGCTGTGCGCAGCAAGCGCGGCTCGAAACTCAGTAAACGCCTCGTCGGGCTTGTCGGCAGCTTTCCGGGCACTACTTGAGCCGCCAAATGCCACGGTAGACTGCCGTGGTGCCAGCGTCGCGGCGATCGGATTCACGGATGGAACACTCGTGCTAGTGCCGGCAGCGAATGCCAGCGGAGTTGGCCTCGTCATGCCGTGAAGTTCCAGGATGAGAAGCGCGCCGAATATCCCGCCCGCGATGCCTAGACAGGCTGCCACGAGAAGCACCCCGCGACTACCACCATCTGTTCCGTTTGACGACTTCATCAGACTCACTCCGGGACGAAATCGAGATCCAGCCATCCACGGTCCGTGACGGCCATCATTCGGTGTGCGCGGTCGCGCTCCGCGTGCGCGCATCGGCTGGAACTGCGGCGATCCGGCTACGCGATGGCCGTCACGGAGGCGGATCGCGAGGACATCAGCCAGGTGGATCGGGGACAGCGGCAGCTGTAGTTCGGTAGCCATTACGCGGGTGGGAACCTCTGCCAGCATGCCCCGAACTACCAATGGCCCGCGCTCCCTCTATAGGTAACACCAGTGATTCGCGGGGTGTGGTTCACATCGCTCGTCCAGGCTTCGACGTACTTGAAATCGTTATACCTATTGACGAATATCGAGGTGTCGGGAACAACCGAAGCCGGGCCACCGCTCGAGCCTGCGTTCTCGACGATAGAGCTCCAAGGTCCACAATCATAGCCCTGGTACGCCAATTCGTGATGGCAGGCACGAACGAGATAATAGACGGTGTTCGGCGGGTTTGCTGGCAGCGTTACCCAGAGAGTAACCGCATTATTGACATACGTGCCATCGAAACTCACGGCCAAATCTTCGTCCAGATCGCAATGGGTGTACGGATCTGTCGGGTGACTAGCGACGTCGAGGTTTGATGCACTGCACGCGGCTTCGCGCTCGGTGAACTCCCCCTGTCCGGGTTCCAGCATTACCTCATAAGCACCCCTTCCGTACACGCCCTGAAGTCGCACGTGATTTCGGTCGGCCACCCAGCTCTGCACCGCGTTGAAGCCACCAGTGCCGCTCATGTTCCAAGTATTCGATATCGGAACCGAGACGGAGTATTCGCCCGGCGAAGACGCGGTATAGGTGTTCCAGGCGTCGACTGCATAACCGACCTGGTTTGGGTACATGGTGATTCCTCGAACCCACGTCGTGTAACCCGCATCCGAGTCGGTTACGGCATACACGGAACCGAATGGATTGGTGTGCACTTCGGTTTGATCGAAATCGCACATGAACCAGTTGGTTCCAGGCCAATTAAGCCAATCAGAGCATGCGCTGGTGAACGGTGCATTGAGGCCGAGGTTGAATCCGGTGAAGTCCGGGTCGGAAACCCCCTCACGAGCGATTCCTTTCAGCTGCGCCAGATTTCGATCCCATGTGAATGTCTGCACCTTGTAGTAGCCGCCCCAGCTCTGCCACTGCGTCGCGTACAGGTTCAGCAATTGGCTGCCGACCCCGCTTGTCCCTTGCCAGGAGTCGCAGTACCGCCCGACCGGAGCAAACGTCCGCTCGTTACAGTCGCTGGCCCAACCTTGACCGCCCGAGGAAATGTCCCAAGAAGCCGTGAGTTGATAGAATGGTTCCGTTGTGGTCGGATCTCGCGGCGCGTCACAGTCGACCAGTTGGCTATTCGTTGCGTCCCACCAATGCGCGCACATGTTCTTTGCGTAGGTGGTTTCTGCCTGGGCCGACGCTCCCAGTAGAATCAAGGAAAGACTCCCGATGGTGCGGGCCACAGCGACCGAAGTTCTCATCGAAGCCTCCTCGCGGCGCGAGGCGCCGGTAAGACCGCCTGTCTCGCTTTATCCATCAACTTGTGCTCCATGGCAATTCGGGCCGGTGGGCGCAGAAGAGCCAATACCCACATAAGGTATGTGAACGTCGAGTTGAGTGCTGCGCCGCCTACGTTGCGCCGATGGCCTCCATCTCCGTTCGGGGGCGCATGGCAACTACAGGGTCACGCTGGCGTGTCCCGCCTTCGCCCTCGGGCCTCCGGCGCCGGAAGCGGTGGCACATGCGCCGACAGAACTCGCTTCAGCCGGCACCAGACAGACAGGCTGGGGTCTCCGCGCGCTAACCACCTCCCCTAACCCCCGCAGTTCGAAGCCATGACCAAGCACGCCGATCGCCGCGAGGTCGTGATCGAGAAGATCGTCGCGGGCGGCGCCGGGCTCGCGCGCACCGACGAGGGGGTCGTGCTGGTGCCGCGCACCGCGCCCGGCGAGCGCGTGGCGGTCGAGATCGAGCGCGACGGCTCGCCGAAGCGCGCGCGGCTGCTCTCGGTGCTCGAGCCCTCGCCCGATCGGGTCGAGGCCGACTGCGCGATCGTCGAGTCCTGCGGCGGCTGCGCGCTCTTGCACCTCTCGCCGAAGGCGCAGCGCGGCGCGCGCGAGGCGATCGTGCGCGAGGCGCTGCCGCCCACGCTGCGCGCGACGGAGATCGAGCACCACGACGCGACCCCGCCGCGTGGACGAACGCGCGTGCGCTGGCACGCCAAGACGCTCGGGCGCGGCAGGCTCTTGCTCGGCTACCGCGCCGCCGGCTCGCGCGCGATCGTCGACCTCGCGCGCTGCCCCGCGATCGACCAGCGGCTCGAGCGGGCCCTCGAGGACGCGCGCGCGATCCTCGCCGGCGCCGACGGGCAAGGGGAGGTCAGCGCCGCGCTCGGCGCCCATGGGCTCTCGGCGCTCGCGATCGAGTGGACGGGCTCGCTGCCGGCGCGGGCGTTCGCCGAGAGCGAGGCGCGCGTCTCGAGCGGCAGGCTCGCCGGCGTGGCGATCGCGCTCGAGGGGGCCAAGACCCCCGCGCTCATCGGCGACGCGCGCGCGTTCTCGACCGCGATCGACGGCGCGCCGCTGGTGACGCCCCCCTTCGGGTTCGCGCAGGCGAGCGAGGTCGGCGACGCGGCGCTCGTGCGCCTCGTGCTCACGCGCGCCGCGGCGGCGGGCAAGAGGGTGCTCGAGCTCTTCTCGGGGAGCGGCAACTTCACCGTCGCCCTCGCGCGCGAGGCGGCCTCCGTCGTCGCGATCGAGTCGTCCGAGCCCGCCGCGCGCGCCGCGCGCGCCAACCTCGAGGCGCGCGCGCTCGCCAACGTGAAGCTCACGGAGGGCGACGCCGACGCGATCCGGCCCCCCGCCGGCTTCGACGTGGTCGTGCTCGATCCGCCGCGCGCCGGCGCCCGCGGTGCGTGCGCGGCGATCGCGCAAAAGCCCCCTGCGCGCGTGGTCTACGTCTCGTGCGATGCGGCGACGCTCGGGCGCGACCTCGGCGCGCTCCTCGCCGCGGGGCTGCGCGTCGCCTCGCTCGACGCGGTCGATCTCTTCCCGGGCACGAGCCACGTCGAGGTCGTGGCCACGCTCGTGAGGTCGTGACGTGCAGACGCGGGTGACGCCGCAGCTGATGAGCGAGGCGCGCCGCTGGGCGCTGCGCTGGGCGTGCGAGCACTGCGCGCACTTCGATCGCGCGGCCTCCGTCTGCGGCAACGGCTGGCCCACCGACGAGCACCGCGCCGAGCTGCTGCGCGACGGCGGGGAGATCGCGTTCTGCAAGGAGTTCGAGGGGTGAGCGGGGGCGGGAGCCTCGGCGCTGCGCGGTCCTCGCACGGCGAGGCCTACGTCGCGCTGCGCTCCTCCGTCGCGAGGCGATCGGCCTCCTCGGCCGCGCGATCCTCCGCGTCCTCCTGGGCCTCCTTGTGCTCGACCGCGCGCGCGAAGAGCAGCACGTACTCGCCGGCGCTCAGGAAGCTCATGATCAGCGAGAGGAAGACGAGCGCGCGGCCGACGAGCACCAGATCGACCACGCCGAGGTCGAGGCCGAACAGCCGCAGGTGGTAGGGGTAGGCGAGGATCAGGAGCAGGATCCCGACCATCTGCAGCGCCGTCTTCTGCTTGCCCGAGTCGCTCGCCGAGATGACGAACCCCTCGGAGGAGGCGATCGCGCGCAGCGCCGTGATCGAGATCTCGCGGGCCAGCAGCAGGATGACCGCCCACGCCTGGATGCGACCGATGGTGGTCATCCACACCAGCGTGGCCATGACCATCAGCTTGTCGGCGAGCGGATCGAGGAACTTGCCGATGACCGAGACGATGCCGAGCTTGCGGGCGAGGAAGCCGTCGAGCAGGTCGGTGATCGCCGCCGCGGCGTAGACGAGGGTCGCGTAGATCGCGTTGCGCTTGTTGCCGCGCTCGAGCAGCACGATCACCAGCGGGATCATCACGACGCGCAGGTACGTCAGGATGTTCGGCAGGTTCCACGCGTCCTGCGTGAGCTTGCGTCGGCGCTCACGGCGCAGCGCACGCCGCGACGAGCGGTCCGACCCGCCGGCGACGCCGGGCGTGCGCTCGAGCATTCGAGACCCCTACCATTGCCGGCGCCGGGAGCCACCGGCGGCGCGGCGCTCAGCTCGCCTCGATGTAGTTCGTCTTGAGGAGCTTCTGGATGATCGTCGCGGTCTGCAGATCGCTCGCGAGCGACTTGTTGAGCACCTGGCCGAGCGAGCCGTAGTTGTGGACCATCTGGAGCACGTCGAGGTCTTCGGGCGCCAGCTCCCGCAGCGGCGGGATCATCGGCGAGGCGATGGTGAGGCGCGCGTTGAGCGCCGGCAGCGACTCCTTGAGCCGGTTGAGCTCGTCGAGCTGCCGCATCCCCTCCATCAGCACCTCGGCGACGGTCAGGTCGACCTCGTCGGGGAACTGGCGATCGTCGGGGGGGTCGAGATCGAAGGTGCCCGCCTCCCAGGTGAGCATGCGGTAGCAGGCCTTCACGGGCGGGACGTCGTCGCTGTCGTTGATGGTCGCGAAGTAGATGTTCCCCTTGCGGAGGAAGATCTTGCCGACCTCTTGGTCGTCGGTGCGCAGCACCAGCACGCCCGACTTCTTGGACGTGCCGAAGAGCTGCAAGAGGTCGGGGAGCGGCACCTCCTGCAGCGAGCCGCTCATGGTGCGCACCTGCGAGGTGCGGCGCGCGGCGGCGACGTTCTCGAGGTTCTGCTTCGCGTCGCCCGCGGGCTGGACCGCCTGATCCGTGGCCACCAGCTTGAGGATGCTCGTGCCGATGAGGACGCGATCGCCCTCCTTCAGCCTGGCCTTCTTGACCTTCTCGCCGTTGACGAAGGTGCCGTTGGTGGACCCGAGATCCTCGATGGTGATCCCGTCGCCGCCCATCGCGATGCGCGCGTGCTTGCGCGAGACCATGTCCTCGACGAGCACCATGTCGAGATCGCTCGAGCGACCCACGACGATCGGCTTGTCGGGGAAGATCGGGAACTCGCCCCCCTGGTACTTCCCGGAAATGAAACGGAGCGCGAACGAGCGCTTGGGTTGCCCAGACGCTGGCGGGGCTCCGGTCTTCGGCGACGAGGTGTCCATCGATCGGTCTAGGGAGGCTATTCGAAGGCTAGCGGCTCGCATCTCGAAGGGTCAAGGATGCGGCACCGCGCCGCGGCGCACGCAGTGCGGGCCACGCGCGCGTGCCATGACGTGTCTTCGTACCACGCCGGCGCGCGGTCATGCCTATGCTCCGCGCCCGCCGGGCGGCGGACCGAGCATTTCCGCCCGTTTTCCGAGCGAATGCAACCAGCCGAGGATGCGATGACGAACCAATCCGGTACGACGCGAGAGGAGCGAGGTCAGCCGTTCGGAGCCCACCGGGTGATCGAGCCTGCCGGGGCGCTGCCCCAGCCTGCCTGGCGCGTCGACAACCGCTTCGAGGTCGCCTGGGACAACGAGATCGTCGTCGACGTCGAGACGCTGAACGTCGACGCAGCGAGCTTCCGGCAGATGGAGGAGGCCTCGGCCGGCGAGGAGCGGGGCGTCGAGCGGCTGGTGCGCGAGACGGTCGACAAGCGCGGCAAGCAGCACAACCCGGTGACCGGCTCGGGCGGCATGCTGCTCGGGCGCGTCGCGCGCGTCGGCTCCGCGCTGCGCGGCAAGGTCGACGTCGCGGTCGGCGATCGCATCGCGACGCTCGTCTCGCTCTCGCTCACGCCGCTTCGGCTCGACGAGGTGCGCGCCGTGCGCCGGCAGAGCGCGCAGCTCGACGTGGTCGGCAAGGCGGCGATCTTCGCGGGGGCCCCGTTCGCCAAGATGCCGACCGACATGCCCGAGCGGCTCGCGCTCGCGATCCTCGACGTCGCCGGGGCGGCGATCCAGGTCTCTCGCCGCGCCAAGGGGGGCGACGCCGTCATGGTGCTCGGCGCCGGCGGCAAGTCGGGCATCCTGTGCGCGGCCGAGGCGCGGCGCGCGATCGGGCCGAACGGTCGGCTGATCGGCGTCGAGTCGCACGCGCCCTTCGCGGCCGACCTGCGGGCGCTCGGGATCTGCGACGAGGTGGTCGAGCTCGACGCGCGCGACGCGCTCGGCGTGCACCGCGCGGCGCTCGAGCACAACCACGGGCGCGAGCTCGATCTCGCCATCAGCTGCGTGAACGTCGAGGGGGCGGAGATGGCCACCATCCTGCCGGTGCGCGATCGCGGCTGCGCCTACTTCTTCTCGATGTCGACGAGCTTCGGCCGCGCGGCGCTCGGCGCCGAGGGGGTCGGTAGGGACATCGAGCTGGTGATGGGCAACGGCTACGCGAGCGGCCACGCCGAGCACGCGCTCGGCCTGGTGCGCTCGCTGCCCGCGGTGCGCGCGCTCTTCGAGAAGCGCTACGGGTGACTCACGGCTTCGCGGAGGCGGGCGCGCTCGCCGCGGGGGACGGCGCGATCACCGGCGTCTCGGGCTGGGCGAACGCGAAGGTCGCGATGTCGTCGACGACCTTCGGGTCGACGTGCCCGAGCTTGGTCTCGTACTCGTCGGGCGTGATCGGCCCCTCGCCCGGGAAGAAGGCGTGGTTGAGGGCCGGGTAGACGATGAACTTCACGTCCGTGCGCGTGCCGAGCGCGTCCTTCCACAGCGCGAGGTCGTCCTTCTCGGTGACCCGGCAGTCGCGAGACGCCTGGAGAAAGAGCATCGGGCGGCGGATGCGCTTGGCGACGGCGATCGCGTCGTAGCGACGCACGCCCTGCCAGTAGGCGGCGCCGAGGCCGAGAGGCAGCTCGCTCGCGGGCGTCTTGGCCGAGAGCGCCTTGTCCCTCGCGCGCTCGACCCGCTTCTTGAGATCGTCGAGGAAGGCCTTGTCGATCTTGGAGCCGGGGAGCGTCGCGAGGTACTCGTAGCGAGGCACCAGGGTGTCCTCGAGCGAGCGCGCGTAGCCGCCGAGCACGATGCCGCCGGTGAGCTGCGGATCGGCCGCGAAGAACATCGGCACGAGCCACCCCCCTTCGGCGTGGCCGAGGACGAGCACGCGCGAGGGGTCGACGCCGTCGGTCGCCCGCAGCGCGATGGCGGCCGCGAGCACGTCCTCGAGGTACTCGCTCTCGAGCGTGACGTTGTCGTCGGTGAGGCCGACGGCCGCTGCGTGCCCGGCGTAGGTGCGCTTGTCGAAGCGCACGACGATGGCCCCCTTCGCCGCGAGCCCGAGCGCGAGATCGCGGAACGGGCGGGCGCCTCCCGGCAGGCTCTCGTCGCGATCGTGCGGCCCGGAGCCCGGCACCAGGAGGATGCCGGGGCGCAGCTGCGGCTTGCCCGAGACGAGGATCCGCCCCTTCGGCTCGGTGAGCGTCCCCGGCAGCGCGCGCTCTCCCGCGCCGATCGTGACGGCGCGCTCTTCGATCGCGTAGCGATCGACCCCCGGCGTGAACGTCCACGACTTGGTGAGCACGAAGCCGGTCGCCTCGTCCTTGCCCTCGTCGAACGAGACGAACGCGTCGAGCGTGCCGCCCTCGAGCAGCGCGCGCACGCGAACGCGCGATTTGCCGGGGCCGAGCGGCTCGACCTCGGCCGAGTCGATGCGGACGTAGACGCCCCCGTCGGCGGCGTTCGCCTTCCACGCCGCCGCGAGCTTCTGCGCGTCGAGCTCCTTGCGCGCCTCGGCGTCGAGGATCGTCAGCGCGCCGGCGTAGTCCCCCTTGCCGACGTCCTCGACGAGGATACGCGCCGAGGCGACGGGATCCCCCTTGATGGGGCCGACCATCCCCGCGGCCGTGAAGCGCGGGCCGCTCCCCGCGTCGAGCTCGATCGGCACGTAGGCGCGGCTCGCCTCGCCGGGCTCCGGCTTGGTGCAGCCGCCGAGCAGCAGGGCGGTCGCGACCGAGAAGACCGAGGCGACCGAAGCGACATCGGCGAGACGAGGGGACGCGCGCATGCGCGGATGGTCGTCTCGTCGCTGCCGATCGTAAAGCGGAGCCGCACGGGCGCCGACCCGACCTGCGCGTACCCCTGGCCCGTCTGCAGGATCGCCGTCGCGCGCGGCGTCGAGCGCGCGCAGGCGCTACCATTTCCCTCCCGATGCGACGCCCCTCCCTCGCGTGCTCGCTGCTGGTCGCCGTCTCGGCCTGCTCGTCGAAGTCCACGACGGCCACGCCGCCCGCCCCCGATCCGCTCGGTGACGGCCCCGCGCCGACGCCGGCCGGCATCGCCGCGGCCTGCAAGGGCGATCTCGCGGCCGACGGCGCGGCGCTCGCCTTCGTCGACGCGAGCGCGGCCTGGGAGCTCGACAAGGCGCACCTGTACGTGGTCGGCAACCACCTCGAGGCGGTCGATCTCGACGGCGACGGCTACCCCGATCTGCTGGTGCACTCGGGGGCGCAGGCGCGCAGCGATCCGAGCCAGCCGGGCAACAAGCAGCTGACGCGCGTGCTGATGAACCGCGCGAAGCCCGGCGGCGGCCGCCGCTTCGTCGACGCGACCGTCGACAGCAACTACGGCGCGGTGCGCCCCGACGCGACGCCCGCGAACGGCCTGTTGCGCATGGAGCACCTCGCCGTCGCCGCCGACGTCGACAACGACGGCGATCTCGATCTGTTCAGCGGCACCTACACCGATCCGACCGTCGATCGCACCAAGACCCCCGACACCGGCGATCGCGACGAGGTGCTGCTGAACGACGGCAAAGGGCACTTCACCCTCGCGCAGAAGAGCGATCCGCAGACGGTGAGCGCGAGCCTCCAGCCGACGACGAGCGCCGCGTTCACCGACGTCGATCACGACGGCATCGTCGATGTGTGGGTCGGCGCCTGGTACAAGCACTACGGGCAGAGCTACCTCGGCGTGCAGGCGCGCCTGTTCAAGGGGAAGGGGGACGGCACCTTCGTCGACGCCACGCCCGGCTCCGGTCTCGAGACGCAGAACGCCGGCTACGCGCAGGGGCTGAATCATCGGCCGCTCTACGGCGTCACCGCGTGCGATCTCGACGGCGACGGGCTGCCGGAGCTGCTCGGCTCGGCGTATGGCCGGCAGTGGAACCTGCTCTACCGGAACCTCGGGGCCCAGAGCGGCGCCCCCTCGTTCGCCGAGATCGGTCAGCCCTCGGGCTACGCGGGCGACGACGACCTCGACTACCAAGACAACCAATTCTACGAGTGCTGGTGCAAGACGACCGGCAACTGCGTGCCCCAATCGCCCCCCGTGATCTCGCCGTGCGACGCGACCTCGTGGGATCCGAGCGTCGATTCGAAGCCGTGGCGCCTCAACGGCAACACCTTCACGACGGTGTGCGCCGATCTCAACGGCGACGGCAAGCTCGACCTCTACAGCGCCGAGATCGCGCACTGGCACATCGGCCAGTCGAGCGACAAGTCGGAGCTGCTCGCGAACGACGGGCCGACCAGCGACGCGCCGATCCACTTCACGCGCCCGGGGCGCCCCGCCACCGGGCTCGACTGGAAGCACGTTACGTCCGACTGGAACGAGGGGGGCATCATGGTCGCCGCCGCCGATCTCGACCTCGACGGCCTCGAGGATCTCGTCGTCGGCGCGAGCGACTACCCGGACAACTACTCGCTCGTCTACCGCCAGAAGGCCGACGCGCCGGGCACCTTCGAGGAGGTCGGCGAGGCGATCGGGCTGCACCACGCGTGCACCAACGGGCTCGCGATCGCCGACTTCGATCGCGACGGCGACCTCGACGTGGTCGTCGGCAGCTCGCTCGCCCGCGACTGCGCCGCGCTCTACCCCGACGGCAATCAGGTCTTCTTCTTCGAGAACAAGCTGAACGACCAGCAGGGGCGCGGCTACGTGCAGGTCGCCCTCTCGGGCAAGCCTTCTGCCAGCAACCGCACCGGCGTCGGCGCGCGCGTGCGCGTCGCCGCGGGGGGGCGGGTGCTCACGCAGGAGCTCTCGGGCGGCTACGGGCACTTCGGCCAGCAGCACGACACGGTGCTCACCTTCGGGCTCGGCGGCGCGTGCAAGGTCGACGAGATCGAGATCCGCTGGCCCGACGCGCAGGGGACCCTCGAGCGCTACTCCGATCTCGGCGGCGGCCAGCGCGTGCTCTTCACCCAAGGGGGCGGCGTGAAGATCGCGCCGCCGTCGGGGTCGTGATCCGCCCGCGCGCGCTCGGCGGGGGCATCGAGCTCTTCGCCGTCCGCACGCCGACGCTCCCGCCGGCGACCACGACCAACAGCTACGCGCTCGGCCGTCGCGACGTCGTCTTGGTCGAGCCCGCGACCCCCTTCGACGACGAGCGCGCCGCGTGGCTAGGCTGGGCGCGATCCTTCGCGGGCGAGGGGCGGCGCGTGCGGGCGATCTTGCTCACCCACCACCACAGCGATCACGCGGGGGCCGCGGGGGTGTTCGCGCGCGCGCTCGACGTGCCGCTGCTGCTGCACCCACAGACGCGATCGCGCGTCGGCGATCTCGGCGGGGTCGAGCTTGGGCTGCTCGAGGAGGGGGCCGCGCTGCCGGTCGACGACGGCGGCTTCGTCGCGCTGCACACGCCGGGGCACGCGCCCGGCCACCTGTGCGCCTGGAGCGCGGCTGCGCGCGTGCTGGTCGCGGGCGACATGGTCGCCAACGGCAGCACCATCGTGGTGCCCCCCGACGACGGCGGCGACATGGCCGACTACCTCGCCGAGCTGCGCCGGCTGCGCGCGCTGGAGCCGGCGTTGCTGCTGCCCGCGCACGGCGAGCCGATCGACGCGCCCGCCGCGGTGCTCGATCACTACGTCGCGCACCGCGAGGCGCGCGAGGCCAAGATCACCGCCGCGTTCGAGCAGCGCGCGCGCGCGCTCGGTCGACGCCCGACGCCCGAGGAGCTGCTCCCGCTCGCCTACGACGACACGCCGATGCGCCTCTGGCCCCTCGCGCGCCAGTCGCTCGACGCGCACCTGCGCAAGCTCGAGCGCGAAGGGAGGTTGTGAGCGTGGCGACGACGGCCCCCGCGCTCCTCCTCGTCGGCGTGATCATCGGCGCGCTCAGCGGCCTGCTCGGCATCGGCGGCGCCGTCGTGCTGGTGCCGACGCTGCTCTTCGTCTTCAAGTTCTCGCAGCCCGCGGCGCAGGGGACCTCGATCGGCGCGCTGGTGCCGCCGATCGGCATCTTCGCGGCGGTGCAGTACTGGCGAGCCGGCTTGCTCGACGTGCGCGTCGCCGCGCTCATCGCGCTCGGCTTCGTCTTCGGCGCCTTGCTCGGCGCGACGGCGGTGCCCTACGTCCCCCAGATTTGGCTCAAGCGCGCCTTCGCGACGATCCTCGTCTACGTCGCGGTGCAGATGTTCTACGGCGACGTGACCTCGAAGCTCGCCGCGGTGCTGCCGGGCGCGATCGCCGCCGCGGGGCTCTGGTCGGTCTACCTGCTCCGCCGCGCGCTCGGCCGACCAGCCGATCGGCCGCGCGCGAAGAAGGAGCCCCCGCCGGGCGACACGTACTCCATCTGAGCGTCGCGCGGAGCGCTGCGCGCGCCCTCAGTGGAACAGCGTGAGCGCGCTCGCCACCACGAGCAGGTGGAGCGTGGTCAGCGTGAGCAGCGCGGCGCGCTCGCCGTTCGTCAGGGAGTCGAGGAATCTTCGCACGCAGAGGGAACGCCCGGCGGTCGAGGGGGCATTCCCGAGGCCTGGCTCGTCAAAAAACGTCGGCGGGTCGCCGGCGAACGACTCGCCGCGACCCGCCTGCCTTCCTGTTCTCGATCGGCTACTTCAACAGCCAGCCGAACAGCGCGCGCTTGAGCGTGTCGCGCCCGACGACCGCGATCGAGTCGACCAGCGGGATCTCCTTCGGGCAGACCTCGACGCAGTTCTGCGCCTTGCCGCAGTCGGCCACGCCGCCGACCCCGGAGATCGCGTCGAGGCGCTCGTTCGCGTTCATCTTGCCCGACGGGTGCAGGTTGAAGAGGCGCACCTGGCTGATGGCGAACGCGCCGATGAACGGCGAGCTGTCGTTGACGTTCGGGCACGCCTCGACGCAGCAGCCGCACGTCATGCAGCGCGAGAGCGGGTAGGCCTCTTCCTGGTTCTCGGGCGCCTGCCGCGGCCCCGGGCCGAGGTTGTGCGTGCCGTCGAGGAAGATCCAGGCCTTCACCTTCTTGAGCGCCTCGAACATGCGCGAGCGATCGACGATCAGATCGCGCACGAGCGGGAACTTGGTCATCGGCTCGACGGTGACGGTGCTGCCGCCGTCCTTGAGCAGCGCGTCGATGAGCGTGCTGCACGCTTGGCGCACCCGACCGTTGATGACCATCGAGCAGGAGCCGCAGACCTCCTCGAGGCAGGCCTGCTCCCACACGACCGGCGCCACGGTCTTGCCGTCGCGCGTCTTGGGGGTGCGCTGGATGTGCATCAGCGCGCTGATGACGTTCATCTGCGGCTCCCACGGGATGTCGAACTCGTCCCAGTGAGACTCGCCGCCGGCGCTGCTGCGCTTGATCTTGAACGTGATGATTCTGCCTTCGGCCATGTTCCCTGCCTTGCGTCCGGGTGAATCGATCGATCCGGCGGTCACGCCTTGGGGGCGTCGTCGGCGGGCTTCGGGGCCTCGGCCGGCTTCTGTGCGGCCGTCGGGTCAGCGGCGAACGCGGCCTTCTTCTTCGTGTAGTCGCGCTTTCGGAGCGTCATGAGCGAGATGTCGATCGCGTCGGTGGCGTGCAGCTTCTGGCTGCCGACCGCGTAGTCGAACTCGCGGATGAAGCTCACCTTCGAGCGCGCGCCGTCGCGCCCGCCCCACTTGGCGAGCGTCGAGCGGAGCCAGTTCTCGTCGTCGCGCCCGATCGGGTGCGTCGCGTCCTTGTTCTTGTCGTCGTAGTCGGGCTTGTAGTGCGCGCCGCGGCACTCGTTGCGGGCGAGCGCCCCCTCGGTGATGACGCGCGCGAGGATCAGCATGCCCTCGAGGTGGCGCATGAACGGGATCGCCTGGTTGGCCTTGGTCGACTTGTCGACGACGGCGACCTTCGTGTAGCGCTCCTCGAGCTCGCCGAGCTTCTCGATCACCTTCTCGAGCACCGGGTTGTGGCGCTCGATGGTGACGTCGCGGAGCATCATCTCGCCGAGCTCCTTGTGGAGCCCGTACGGGTTCTCGGTGCCGTCGCGGCTCGCGAGATCGTCGAACTTCTTCTGCTCGGACTTCTCGACCTTCGAGAAGAGCTCGGCGGGGAGGTCGAACGCCGACCGATCGAGGTTGTCGACGTACGTCGCGATCGCGGGGCCCGCGACCATGCCGGCGTAGATCGTCGACAGGAGCGAGTTGGCGCCGAGGCGGTTGGCGCCGTGGTACTGGTAGTCGCTCTCGCCGACGTTGTAGAGGCCGGTGACGCTCGTCGCCTGGTTGCGCGGCGAGCCGAGCTTGAGCGAGCCGCGCTCGTCGCGCTCGAAGTCGACCCACATTCCGCCCATCGAGTAGTGGACGGCCGGGAAGACCTTCATCGGGTTGTGATACGGGTCGACGCCGACGAACTTCTCGTAGATCTCGAGGATGCCGGCGAGCTTCTTGCGCAGCATCGCCTCGGGGATGTGCGTGAGGTCGAGGTAGACCTCGTTGCGCCCCATGATGCCGGCCTTCTCGCCGTAGCAGACCTTGAACAGCTCGCGGCTCGCGACGTCGCGCGGGACGAGGTTCTTGTAGAGCGGGTACTTGTCCTCGAGGAAGTAGCGGCGCTCCTTCTCCGGGATCTGCATCGGATCGCGCTTGTCCATCGGATCCTTCGGCACCCAGACGCGGCCCCCCTCGCCGCGCGCCGACTCGCTGATCAGGCGCAGCTTGTCGGCGCCGGGGATCGCGGTCGGGTGGATCTGGATCATCTCGCCGTTGCCGTAGACCGCCCCCTGCTTGTAGGCGATGGCGTTGGCGATGCCGGTGTTGATCGTGGAGTTGGTGGAGCGCCCGAAGATGATGCCCGGGCCGCCGGTGGCGAGGCAGACGGCGTCGGCCGGGAAGGCGCGGAGCTCCATCGACTTGAGGTCCTGCGCGACGAGGCCTCGGCAGGTCCCCTCGTCGTCGAGCACGAGCTGGACGAAGTCCCAGAACTCGAACTTGCGGACCATCTTCTCGCCGGGGATCGCGACCCCGCGGTCGTCCTCGACCTGCATCGTCTCGAAGCGGCGCACCTGCTCGTCGAGGGCGTAGAGCAGCTGCTGGCCGGTGGTGGCGCCGGCGAAGGCGGTGCGGTGGTAGAGCGTGCCGCCGAAGCGACGGAAATCGAGCAGCCCCTCGGGCGTGCGGTTGAAGGGGACGCCCATGCGATCGAGCAGGTGCACGATGCCGGGCGCCGCGTCGGCCATGCCCAGGCAAGGCGGCTGCTGGGCGAGGAAGTCGCCGCCGAGGACCGTCTCCTCGAAGTGCACGCGCGGCGAGTCCCCCTCGCCCTTGGTGTTGACGCTCGCGTTGATGCCGCCCTGCGCGCAGACGCTGTGCGAGCGCTTGACCGGCACGAGCGAGAAGAGATCGACGGGGACGCCCGCCTCGCACAGCTTGATGACGGTCATCAGCCCGGCCAGCCCGCCGCCGACGACGGCGACGCGGCGGACCTTCCCGCTCGAGGTGGTGCAGACGTACTTGGAGCCGGCCATCTTTCGTCCTTCGCGCGCAGGGCGCCCGCCCTTGGCGACGGGACCGCGCGTCTGACGCGGATGGCTACGACATCGACGGGGGGTCGCCAAGATAGGTCGTCGACGGTTCGGCCGTTCGGCCGACCGAAGCGTACGGGGGTGCTGTATCGTGAGACCCCGCGCTGCGAGCCTGGCGTGCAACACGCGCAGCAATCGCAAGCGATTCGCCCCGACGAAGCCGATGCCGAGCTCGATCACGCACGCCCTCGCGTTTCAGCGAGAGGCCGACAAGCTCAAGAGCGTGCTGCGCCAGACGCGGCTGACGTTC
>JAJXTK010000588.1 GCA_021783935.1 Myxococcales bacterium
GCGCCGGCGCCCGCGAAGACCGCGCAAGCCTCGACGGGCAGGAAGTAGTCGAGCGCGCGTGATGCGAGAGAGCCCGTCGGCGATGCCGGCGGGCTCTTGCGCATTTGGGTGGGCGTCACGCGCGTGGCTTCGCGGCAGCGACGCGCCGGCGGCGCTTCAGCCTTCGTCGGCCGCGGCGAGCTCGAGCAGGCGGTCGTGGGCCTTGTCGGACGGCTCCATGGCGCGCGCCGAGGCCTCGCGCGAGCGTCGCGCGTGCAGCGAGATCGCGAGGCGCGCCACCGCGAGCGCGGCCTCGTCGTCGGGGGCGGCGGCCGCGCGCAGGTACACCGCCGTCGCGGCGAGCGCGGAGATGACGGCGTCGGCGAGCTGCCACTGCAGCGACTGCTTCTCGTAGACGCGGAAGCCGAGCTTGCGGACCTGCTCGAGCGCGTCGGTCATCGCGTCGAGCGCGCGATCGATGGCCTCGGCCTCGCTGCGCAGGTGGGCGATCGGCGCCCGCGCCCCGAGCCGCGCCTCGCGCAGCGCGGGGATCGGCCACGCGAGCGCCGCCGACGCGAGGTGCAGGCGGAGCACGTCGTTCGCCCCCTCGAAGATGCGCGTCACGCGCACGTCGCGCAGGCGCCGCGCCATGCCGACGTCCTCGAGGAACCCCGCGCCGCCGTGCAGCTGGATGCCGCGGTCGACGACGCTCCACGCCCCCTCCGAGCCGAGCACCTTGAGCACGGTCGAGGGGAGCGCGAGGTCGGCGAGGCCCGCGTCCTGGTACGCGGTGACCAGGCGCAGCACGCTCTCGATCGCGTGGATCTCGGCGCGCATGGTCGCGAGCGACTCGCGCACGAGCGCGAACTTCGCGAGCGGTCGACCGAACTGCTCGCGCACCTGCACGTGCTCGCGCGTCGCGGCGAGGGCCGATCGCGCGACGCCGAGGCAGCCGGCCGCCATGAAGGTGCGCCCCCAGGTCAGCGCCTTGTGCGCGTAGCCGAGCCCCTGCGAGGGCTCGCCGAGCACGTGGTCGCGCGGGATCTCGACGTCGTCGAAGTCGATGGTGATCGTCGAGCTCCCCTTGAGCCCGAGCTTCTTCTCCTCGGCCCCCTTCTTCACGCCGGGCCAGCGCGTGTCGACGGCGACGAGCGTGTGCCCCGCCTTGGCGCCGCCGAGGCCGGGGCTTCGCGCGAGCACGGTGACGAGGGCCGCCATGCCGCCGTTGGTCACGTAGATCTTGCTGCCCGACAGGCGCAGCTCGCCGTCGACCTCGGCGAGCGTCGTCTTGACCGCCGAGATGTCGGAGCCGGCGCTCGGCTCGGTCGCAGCGAACGCGCAGATGCGCTGCCCCTCGGCGATCTCGGGCAGGTAGCGCGCGCGCAGCGCCTCGCTCCCCTGGTGCAAGAGCCCGTGCAGCGCGAGCCCCGAGTGCAGGCCGACGCAGGTGCCGAGCGAGCCGTCGTGCGCCGCGAGCTCCGAGACGACGCGCGTCGAGGCCGCCATCGAGAGCCCCGCGCCGCCGTGCTCGGCGGGCGTGGTCAGCCCGAACCACCCCTGCTCCGCGATCGCCGCGAGCAGATCGCTGCCGAGCCGCCCCTCCTTGTCGATGCGCGCCGAGTCGACGTGCCTGCCGCAGAAGGCGCGCACCTCCTTGAGGATCGACGGCAGCGACGGCTCGTCGATCGCGAACAGGCGAGGCGACAGCGTCGCGGCGTGAGAGAGCGCTTCGGTGAACAGATCGAGGGGCATGGCCCGCCTCCGGCGTGCGTTCGTCAGAACTGGATCGTGCGCGCGTGGTGCTCGCGCCCGGCGATCTCCTCGCGCCCCTGGTAGAAGCCGCGCCAGAGATCGAGGTACCCGCGCTGCAGGCGCTCCGGCGTCATGTTCTTCGGCCGGAAGGTCACGTTCGCGTCGTTGTAGTGCTTCCAGGTGCGCGAGATGATTCGGTCCTCCGCCACCATCCGGTGCCACGACGGCGTGCCGGGGTAGGGGGTGAAGATCGCGAACTCGCACTTGTCGACCTGCGTCTTGACGCAGAAATCGAGCATGCGATCGAAGACCCCCTCGTCGTCGCCGTCGTTGCCGACGAGGAAGCTGACGTACGGATCGATCTTGAACTCCTGGCAGCGGCCGATCACGCGCTCCATCTTGTCGAGCGCCTTCGGGTCGCCCCAGCCGAAGGCCGCGCGCGTGATCGGATCGAAGCCGCCGACGAGGTAGAAGCGATCGACGCCCGAGTCGATGAGCTCGCGGAGCAGCTCCGGGTCGAGCGAGAGGATCATCGGCGCGCTGATGCCGACGTAGCTGATCTTGTCGTAGCTCGGGCGCGGATCGTCGCGAAGGACCTTGAGGAACTCGCGGAAGTGACGCCGCGCCCCCGAGTAGAAGAAGAACGACGTGTCCTCGGTGAGCGCCGCGCGCTTGCCGAGCTTGCCCAGGTTGGCGAGCTCCTGCGCGACCGTGTCCTTCGGCACGATGCGCAGCGTCTTGCCGAGGGTGCCCGGGATCACGCACGCGTCGCACTGGAGCGGACAGCCCCGCGAGAGCTGCAGAGGGTAGTCGTCGGGCTTGAGGTGCGGCGACTCGTTCTGGACGTAGAGGTCGACGCGCGGCGGCGGGAGCTTCGCGAGATCGAACGGCTCGGTCGCGCGGTAGCGAGGCCTCAGCGCGCCGGCCTGCGCGTCGGCCAGCACCTGATCCCAGACCCCTTCGCCCTCGCCGACCACGACGGCGTCGAAGTGCTTGGCCGCCTCGTCGGGCATCATGCTCGGGAAGATGCCGCCGCAGACCGTCTTCTTGCCTCGCGCGCGCAGCTGGTCGGCGAGCTCGAAGGCGCGCGTCGCCGCCGGCGTGAAGAACGAGAAGGCGTAGAGGTCGGCGTGGGGCGCGGCGTCGAGCGGGAAGGGGACGACGCGATCGTCGTGGAACGCGACCTCGACGTGGGGCGGCGTGACGGCCGCCATGCTGGCGATGCCGAGGCCGGCGCCGCCGAGGTACTCGTCGCACGGCACGAACTGGAGCAGCTCGGGGTGCGACTGCGCGTGGCGCTCGAACGACGGGTAGATGAACTGAACGCGCAAAGGGCTTCTCCTCGGCGACTGCGGGTTGGGCGTGATCTCGGGGGCGACGGCGCGACTTCAGCCGATGACGCCGGAGAGGAACGTCACGACCTCGCCGACCGTGCGCACGTCCTGGACCTGCTCGGCGTCGACGTCGATCTCGTACTTCTCGGTGACCTCCGACAGCAGCTCCATCGAGTGCAGCGAGTCGAGGCCGAGGTCGTCGCGCAGGCGATCGCCCGACTTGATCTCCCCCCTGAGGTCGGGGCGCAGGCGACGGATGATCGTCTCGAGGTCATTTTGAATCTGCTCGGGCGCAACGCGGGGCATGGGCGGTCTCCTTGGTGCTCTCAGGCGCGCGCCCGATCGGGCACGCTGTTCGGATCGTGGGCCGCGCCCTCGCGGGGAGCGCGGATGTAGCGGTGACGCGAGTACCAGTCGCAGGCCTTCTTCAGCGTGGTCTCGAGGGGCGTCGGCGGCGCGAGGCCGAGCTCGCGCGTCGCCTTGCTCGTGTCGACCCAACGGCCGAAGCGCACGACGTCGACCAACTCGCGCGCGAGGAAGGGGCGCCCGCCGTCGTCGAGCGCCTTCTGGCGGAGCTCGGCGAAGCTCGCGGCGCAGGCGCCGAGCCACGCGGGCACGGGCCTCGATGCGAACGGTACGCCCAGGCGATCTGCGACGCGCTCGAGCAGCTCCGAGACGAGCAGGTCGTGGCCGCCGATGACGTAGCGCTCGCCGGCTCGGCCGCGCTCGGCCGCGGCGAGGTGCGCGCGCGCGAGGTCGTCGGCGTCGATGACGTTGGTCTTGCCGTCGACGAAGTAGGGGAGCTGCCCGTTCGCCAGCGCGACGATCAAGAAGCCCGTGCCGGCCTTCACGTCGAGCTCGCCGAAGATCCCCGTCGGGTTGAGCACGACGACCTCGAGCCCCTCGCCGTTCGCCGCGAGCGCGTCCGCTTCGATCGCGGCCTTGACCGCGTGGTAGACGCAGCGGAGCGATCGCGGCTCGGCGGGGTCGCGCTCGTCGGACCTCGCGCGCCCGCGCGCGGGCGGGCCGACCGTCGCGACCGTGCCGGTGAGCACCAGGCGCCGCA
>JAJXTK010000032.1 GCA_021783935.1 Myxococcales bacterium
CCTCAGCGCGAAGGTCACCGCGGTGACGATCCAGCGCGCCCCCTCGCGCTCCTTGAAGATCGCGTGGCGGTAGGCGAAGCGGCACGCATCGCGCGGGAGCGTCGCACGCGCGAGCGTGTCGCGATCGATCACCTCGACCTCGGCGAGCGCGTCGGAGACCTCTTGGCCGTAGGCGCCGACGTTCTGGATCGGGGTCGCGCCCACCAGCCCCGGGATGCCCGAGAGGCACTCGATGCCGGCGAGCCCTTCGGACACGCAGCGCGCGACGAGCGCGTCCCAACGCTCGCCCGCCGCGGCGCGCACGCGCACGCGATCGCCCTCGGGCGCGAGCGACACGCCGCGCGTGGCCATGCGCAGCACGAGCCCCGAGAAGCCCGCGTCGCCGACGACGACGTTGCTGCCGCCGCCGAGCACGAACGGCTCCCAGCGGCGATCGTGCGCGAGCCGGAGCGCCTCTTCGAGCGTGCGATCGGAGTCGATCTCGACGAGCGCGCGCGCGGGGCCGCCGAGCGCGAGGGTCGTGAGGGGCGCGAGCGGCACGTCGCGCGCGATGACGAGCTCGCGGCTCACTCGGTCGGCTCTTCGGGGGCAGGCGGGAGCGGCCTCGGCGGCAAGAGCTCGTCGGGCACGTCGAGGCTCCTCGCCATGAAGATCGCCGCGTCGAGCTTGCGGAAGCTGCGCTTGCGGTACCACGCGAGCGCGTTCTCGTTGTTCTCGGCGACCTCGAGCACCAGGTGCGTGAGCCCGCGGACGCGGGCGAGGTGCTCGAGCTGCTCCATCACGAAGCTGCCGATGCCGCGCCCGGTGTAGTCGGGGTGCACCGCGAGCTCCTCGATGTAGAGCGGCCGCATGTCGCGCTTCTCGAAGTAGCGCGGGTTGAGCCAGGTGTCCTGGCCGAGGATCTCGAAGGTCACCTCGGCGTAGGCGACGATCTCGTTCTTCACCGTGAACAGCAGCTGCTCGACCCCCTCCTCCTCGTAGGTCTCGAGGAAGCGCCTCTTGGTGCGCGGGCGCTGGTACTCGACGGTCGCGCGGTTCACGTCGCGGAAGCTCAGCTTGAGGAACTCCCAGACGCGGTTGAGATCGCGCCGGTGGATGCGGCGCACGACGATGGCCGGCTGCTTGTCGCCGCGGGGCGCGCGCTTCGGCCTCTGCGCGGGTCCGCTGTCGCCGCTGCCCGCCTTGGCGCGCCGCTTGGCGGGGCGCTTTCGCCGCTCCTCGGGCGTCGACTGCGATTCGGCCATGGGGCGCCCCATGGTAGCGACCCGCGCCGCTAGGCGTACAGGAATCGCAGCGCCTTCGGCAGCCTCCGCCGCCAGTGCGCCTCGGAGTGCGCGCCCTTTGCGTCGCGTCGCCACATCAGCGAGGCGTCATCGTAGCCGCGCGCGCGCAGGAGACCAGACATCGCCTCGGCGAGCGCGAGCATGCGCGCCCCCTCGCGCGCGCCGCAGTCGAGGTAGACGCGCGCGAACGTGGGCCTCCAGCGCGCCTCGACGAATTCGAAGATGCGCGCGCGGGCGATCCAGAGCGAGGGGGACATCGCCAGCGCGCCGCCGAAGACCTCGGGCGTGCGCACGTGGCCATAGAGCGCCGCGAGGCCGCCGAGCGAGGCGCCGCCGAGGCAGAGCCCGACCGCGCCCGGATGCAGGTGCCAGCGCGATCGCAGGGCGGGGACGAGCGCGCTCGCGACGCCGTCGAGCAGCGGATCGAGCCCGCCGCCGCGCCCGTCGACGCGCATGGGGACGAGCTCGTCGAGGCGCGCGGGGCCGCCGTGGTCGATGGCGACGACGATCGGCGGCGAGAGCTTCTTCGGCATCGCGTCGATGGCGTCGTCGGCGTGCCACCCGCCCGCGAAGGAGCCGGCGTCGCCGAAGACGTTCTGACCGTCGAAGAGCACCAGCGCGTGGTGGGCGCGCGCGGCGTCGTAGCGCGCGGGGACGTAGGCGCGCACGCGGCGATCGGGGAGGCCACCGAGCGAGAGGCGCCCGAGATCGACGAGCGCGCCGTGGGGCGCGCGACGCGCGAGCCGAGGCATCCCGCTACGATGCCGCGATCGGTCGACGGGCGACAGCGCGTCGGCGTTGCTACAGTGTCGCCGCCGATGCGCGCTTGCTCGGTCCCCCTCGTCGCGCTCGCCGCCGAGGTCGACGATGGCGGCGCGCGCTTTGGCGTCTGGGCTCCGAGCGCGACGGCGGCGAGCGTCGTCGGCGACTTCCCGGAGTCGAGCGTGGCGATGAGCCCGCTTGCGGGGGCGCGCTTTCAGGCGCTCGTCGCCGGCGCGCACGCGGGCAGCCGCTATCACTTCTCGCTCTCGACGCCGTCGGGCACGCTCTTGCGCGTCGGTCCTTGGCGCGTGTGGCTCGACACCGATTGGACGGCCTACTCGAGCGACTTCGGCGGCCGCACGGCGGGCGCGATCACGGCGTTCGCGGCGAGCAAGGACGGCAAGGCGTACACCCTGCCGCTGAAGCTCGCGGCCTACTCGGCGATGGTGCTCACGCGGTGAGCCTCGGCGCGCCTCTCGTCAGGCGTCACGCGCTCCCCCCCATTCTTCGAGCGTGCGCGCGACGACCGCGTGCCGCTCGCTCGGGCCCCAGTAGGAGTCGGTGACCGGCACGATCGCGCCGCCGCGAAGGACGATCTCGACGCGGTCGGCCGGGCCGGCGTCTCCCAGCGAGCGCGCCCTCGCGACGCGCACGGCCTCGATCTCCGCGAGGGGCACGCGCGCTCCGCGGGGGGCGAGGGGCCAGCGCAGATCGCGCACGACGAGCGTCGCGCCCGCCTCGTCGACCGAGAGGTGCACGCGTCGCCGCACCAGCGCCGCGAGGAAGGCCGCGAAGGCGAGCGCCACGAGCTCGCCGAAGACGAGCCCCGCGCTCTGCGGCGCGAAGATCACGGGAGGGGTCGCGATCGCGAGCAGCATGGCGATCGCGACGATCGTGACGACCCGCGGCGCGGGGCGATAGAGCAGCTCAGGGCGGGAGCTCGTGGTCGTCATGGCGCGCGCGGATCGAGCGACGCGTTGGGAGACTACGCCCGAGCGTCCGGCTCGACCGGCCCCGCGTGCGCCGGGCGCCGTCGCGAGGGGAGCCATCCAGGAATTTTCCCGCCGGTGTCCCCCGCGGAGATTTGCCTCTCGGACGTGCGGCCTCCGCACGCGGCGCTCCGGACGCCGGCGTCGACGTGAATCCGCGCGGGGCGGCGCGCGCCCTTGCACGGCCTTGAGGTGCTCCGCGCGCTCGCCGCACGGGCGCACGCCCCGTCGCGAGCCGAGTCTGCTCCACGAAGCGCCTCGAGCGCCGCGCCCCGGCTCGCTTCCTCATCGTTTCCTGACTGGCGGTGCGGTGACGGCGCGTGAAGTCTCCCCCCATCTCGAGGT
Organism: Myxococcales bacterium; assembly: GCA_021783935.1. Lineage (GTDB taxonomy): Bacteria > Myxococcota_A > Polyangia > Polyangiales > JADJMO01 > CAIXWQ01. Next base: position 3,380 of record JAJXTK010000032.1, read on the forward strand.
CGCGCCCGCGCGCGACGAAATAGGTGGCTGCATGTCGAATCGTGTGCGCTTCGTCCTCGCGTCGCTCGCCTCGCTCACCGGTGCCTGGCTCTGGGGCTCGCCCGCTGCCGCCGCGTCCCCTCCTCCCGAGGACGTCGCGCCCGCGCCGGCGAGCGAGTCCGGCAGCGGCGGCGCGCACGTGCACGACGGCCTCTACCTCCGCGTCGCGGCCGGCGGCGGTGGCTTCGACGCTGACGAGTCCACCAAGCTCGGCTCGGGGCTGACCTACTCGGGGGGCGGAGTCGGGTTCGACGCCGCGCTCGGCGGCACCTTCGCGCCGGGCTGGGTGCTGGGCGGCACGTTGATGTACCAGCGCGACTCGAACCTCTCGGTCGGGACGCCGGCCGAAGCCGCAACGAGCAGCGGGCTCGACTTGAATTTCGGCGTCGTCGGCCCGTTCGTCGAGTGGTACCCGGATCCGCGCGGCGGCTTCCACCTCGGCGCGCTCGCCGGCTTCGCGATGGCGACGTGGAGCGGCTCGAGCTCGGGCGCGAGCGGCACGGCCGGCCGCGGCGGGGCCTTCGGGTTCGGCGTCGGCTACGACTTCTGGGTCGCGTCGCAGTGGTCGATTGGGGTCAACGGGCGCTTCTTCGCGAGCGCGTTGAACGGGACCGCCCCCTCGTATGTCGACGAGACGTACGTCGTCACCGGCGGGACGCTCTCGGTCGCGGCGGTGTTCCACTGACGCATCCGAAGGATCAACCGAGCTTCAGGGCGGCGCGCGCAACGCGCTCGAGCGCGTCGACGAGCCGCTTCGACTCGTTGAGCGCCGGCGCGCGCACGAAGGTCAGGCGCAGCGTCTCGGCCTGCGCCTTGGCTTCGACGTCGAGGTCGTAGAGCGTCTCGGTGTGATCGGCGAGAAAGCCGATCGGCGAGACGACGACCTCGCGCGCGCCGGCCGCGTCGAGCGTGCGCAGCGTCGTCGGGAGGTCGGGGCCGAGCCACTCGCCGCCGTCCATCCCCTGGCTCTGGAAGGCGACGTGCGTGCGCGCCGAAAGCGCGCCGAGCCGCTCGGCGATCGCTGCCGCCGTCGCGCGCACCTCGTGCTCGTAGCGATCGCCCGCGCGCACCACGCGCATGGGGAGCGAGTGCGCGCTGAGCACCACGTGCGTGCGCGAGCGATCGGCGATCGGCGAGAGCGCGCGATCGATCGACTCGACGAACGCGTCGATGAGCGCCGGCTCGAGCGCCCACGAAGGGGTGGCGACGCACTCGAGGCCCGCCGCCGCGCACGCCTCGCGCGCGACGCCGTTGTAGAGCTCGACGCTGTAGGGCGCGAGCGGCAGCGAGAGCACGCGCGCGACGCCCCCCTTCGCGATCGCCGCCACGACGTCCTTCACGAAGGGGTGCCACATGCGCGCGCCGATCGCGACGGCCAGGCCGAGCCGCGCCTCGAGCGCGCGGGCCTGGGCCTCGGTGATGCGCGTGAGCGGCGAGCCGCCGATCGCGCGCCAGCGTCGCAGGACCTCGCCGGTGACCTCGGCCGGCGCGGGGCGGCCGTGGCGGATGTTGCTCACGAAGGCCGGCACGTCCTCTTCGCGCTCGACGCTGCCGTGCACGATGAGCAGGACGGCGGTCTCCTTGTCCGACATTCGCCCGTGCCTATCGCGTCCGCGCGGTGATGCAAGCGCCCGCGCGTGCTCGCGGAGCTCCGGCTCGTGCGGCTTGGGAGACGATCCGCTCGCCGTTGCCGTGCACGCCGCCCGGCGCCGGGTCGTCGCTCGGCCGCGCGCTCCGCGTCGTCACCTGCCGAGGTCGGTCGTGAGTCCGTGCATGAGCTCTTCGGCGCGCTTGGCGTCGATGCCGAGCCCCTTGAACAGACGGTCCAGCAGCATCTGTTCCTCGGGCACGATGAGGTTGTCAGCGGCGGCGACCGCGGCGGCGAGCACGGCCGTGAGCTCGGCGCGCGGCGGGTCCTCCTGCAGCACGCCCATGACCTTCTCGAGGCGCTTGTCGGCCCCCTCGGCGGCGACCTTGCGCGCCGCCGCGTCGAGCATCGCCTCCATGTGGATGGTGCGCACGCGATCGTTCGACAGCACCGCGAGCGCGCCGCGCAGCACCTCGCGCTCGGCGTTCACCACGCGCCGGTCGGCGGCCATCACGAGGTACATCGCCTCGCAGACCGCCCCCCACTCCTCGACGATCTGCATCGCCTCGACCAGATCGGCGCTGGTGCGCGACCCGCTCAGCACGATGGACGGGCGCTGGCCCCGCTCGCGGAGGTGATCCCGAAGCTTCTCGAGCGCCGCGCGTGTCAGGTTGATCATCGGTGGACCTCGGACGTCGCTCAACGCGACTCGTAGACGTGCATGGCCGGCAGCTCGAGGGCCGTGAGGAAGCCCCCTTTGCCGCAGCCGGTGTCGATGCCGATGACGTTCACGCCGGCCCAGAGGTCGGTCGGATCGTCGGGGGTGTAGTTCGAGAGCTCCGGCGGCAGGCACGTGGTGGTCGTGTGCCCGAAGACCACCGGCTTGCCGCGGTAGTTCACGAAGAACTCCTCGTCGCGCAGCCACAGCAGCGGCATCGGGTCCTCGAGCTCCGAGGGGTGGGGCCAGCGCCCCTCCTGCTTCGGCAGCCCCGCGTGCACGTACAGCGCGTGCTCGTCTTCGTGCCAGTAGGGCAGGGCGCGAAACCACGCGACGTCCTCGGGGCGGAAGAACGCCCCACGCATCATGGCCTCGCGCTCCTCGGGGTTCGGCTCGTCGGTCTCCGCGGGCACGGGACCGCCGACGTAGGAGCGGTACGCGGCGAGGCAGCCGTTGAGCGGCGGCGCGACGAAGCCCGGCCAGCCGCGCTCGATGACGCGCAGCCACGCGTCCTCGTGGTTGCCGCGCAGCGCGATCACGCGCGCCTCGATCTGGCTCGGCAGGCTGCGCACGAACTCGACGACGCGCGCCGAGGCCGGGCCGCGATCCACGTAGTCGCCGAGGAACACCAGCGTGTCCTGCGCGTCGAGCGCGGGCAGCCGCGAGAGGAGCAGGAACAGCTGGGCGATGTCGCCATGGATGTCGCCGATGGCGAACGTCCGACCGGCCATGAGCCGAAGGATCGCCCGCCTGCCGCGCCGTCACAAGCACAGCTTGCTCGCGCCGTCGCGAGGGGGGCCATCGGCGCTGCGCGGCTCGGTCGAGCGTGTAGGCGCACCAACGACGACCGGATAAGGTCGCGTCCCTTCGAGGAGCTCGAACATGGACCACGTCGATCGTGCCATCGTCGATTTGAACCGCTCGTACGCCGCCCTCCACGCCGCCAAGGAGGAGCTGTTCTGGTCGACGAAGATGGGCGTCAGCGTCGACTACGCCGCGTTCAACGACGCCGAGAACGCGCTGCAGGCCTTCCGCCAGGACGCCGCGCGCCTCGGGCAGCTCCGCGAGCTCCTCGCCGAGGCCGCGACCGACTGGCAGCGCGCGACGCTCGCGGGCTGGCTGCGCTTCTTCGAGTGCGGCGTGATCGAGGACGCTGCGGCGAGCCGCGAGGCGGCCGAGATCGTCGAGCTCGAGAGCGCGATCGCGAAGGAGCGCGCCGAGCTGCCGCTCGCGTGGGTGCACCCCGACACCGGCGAGCCGGTGCGCGCAAGCTCCGTCGCGCTCGGGCTGAAGGTCGCCTCGGACCCGGACGAGCGCGTGCGCAAGGCTGCGTTCCGCGGCCTCGAGAGCCTCGAGCGCTTCGCCCTCGACCACGGCTTCCTCGAGCTCGTGCGGCGCCGCAACGCCTTCGCGCGGCGCCTCGGCTACGCCGACTACTACGACTGGAAGGTCTCGACGACCGAGGGGTTCGGCAAGGCAAAGCTCTTCGCGCTGCTCGACGACCTCGAGGCGCGCACGCGCGCGGCGGGCGAGCGCCGCGTGCACGAGGTCGCGGCGAAGTTCGGCGCTTCGGCCCTCGCGCCCTGGAATTTTCGCTTCCACACCCAAGGGGACGTGCTGCGCGATCTCGACCCCTACATGCCCTTCGACGACGCGCTCTCTCGCTGGGGCCGGAGCTTCACCGCGCTCGGCATCCGCTTCGAGCAGGCGCTGCTGCAGCTCGATCTCGTCGTGCGCGACGGCAAGTTCGAGAACGGCTTCTGCCACGCGCCCCAGGTCCCCTACGAAGACCCGACCGGGCGGGTGCGCGCGCGGGTGAACTTCACCAGCACCGCGGTGCCGGGGCAGGTCGGCTCGGGCAAGCGCGCCGCCGAGACGCTCTTCCACGAGGGGGGGCACGCCGCGCACTTCGCCAACATGCTCATGGGCGCCCCGTGCTTCTCGCAGGAGTTCGCCCCCTCGAGCGCGGCGTTCGCCGAGACGCAGTCGATGTTCTGCGACTCGCTGCTGTCGGACGCCGACTGGCTCGCCCGCTACGCGCTCGATCGCGACGGCCGCGCGGCGCCGTGGGACGTCGTCGAGAAGGCGACGCGGCTCACGCAGGACGGCGAGGTCGTGCACGTGCGCAACCTGCTTACCGTCTGCTATGCCGAGAAGGCGATCTACGAGCTGCCCGACGGAGAGCTCACGGCCGACGCCGTGATGGCCGCGATCCGTCGCGTCGAGCGCGCGCTCAACTTCATCGATCGCTGCCCGCGCCCGACGCTCGCGGTGCCGCACCTGCTCGCCGGCGAGGCCTCGTGCATCTACCACGGGTACGTGCTCGCCCTCGGCGGCGTGGCGCAGACGCGCGCCTTCTTCGAGCGGCGCGACGGGCACCTCACCGACAACCCGAAGATCGGACCGACGCTCCGCGAGGCCTACTGGCGCCCCGGCAACTCGATCACCTTCACCGACTACCTCGCCCGGCTCACCGGCGCCCCCTTCTCGTTCGACGCGCTCGTCGCGGACGCCTCGCGAACGGCCGACGAGGCGGTGGCCCTCCAACGGCGTCGGCTCGCGCGCGCAGCGGAGCGGGCTCCCTTGCAGGGCGGGGTCGAGCTCGATCTGACGCTGCGCATGGTCCACGGCGATCGCGTCATCGCGACCACCGAGACGGCGAGCTTCGAGGAGGTGGCGGCGACGTACGCGGCGTGGGTGCGCGGGCTGTGAGGCGCTCGGGCTCCCGCCTCGACGCGAATCCGGCGGGGCGGGAGGGGCTGTCGCCGTGATCCACACTTGTCCGACATGCAAAGTCTTTGCGTCGAACGCGTGAACTTCGTGGAACACTCCGCCGGATGCGTCCGGCGCTCCTCTCGCGTTTCGTCGTCCTCGCCCTGTCGTTCCCCCTCGCCGCGTGCGGCGGCAGCTCCTCGACGCAGCCGCCGGGCACCGCGCAGACGGACACGGGGGGGAACCCCTTCGCGGACACCGGTGCGGGAGACGACGCCAGCGCGCCTGCCGACACGGCGAGCGACGATTCGGCCGCGAGCGCCGACACCTCGCTCGTCGACGAGGGGGTCGCCGACACGTCGAGCGCGGACGCCGCCAGCGACGACACGTCGGTCGTCGACAGCCTGGTCGTCGACAGCCTGGTCGTCGACAGCGTGGTCGCCGACACCTCGGTCGTCGACAGCGTGGTCGTCGTCGACGCCGCCGACACCTCGGTCGTCGACAGCGCGCCGGCCGACACGGGCCCGGCGGTCACGAACATCAAGCACGTCGTGTTGATCGTCGAAGAGAACCACACGTTCGACAACTACTTCGGTCACTGGTGCACCGCGCCCACGGGCTCGAACCCGACCTGCAACAACGGACCGAGCTGCTGCGAGGCGGCCCCCGGCACCGAGCCCTCGGGCTCTTCGCCGATCGCGCTCGACGACTCGAGCAACGGCGGCCGCGACCCGGACCACACCTACGCGTGCGAGTGGGCCGAGATGGACAACGGCAAGATGGATCACTACGTGACGGGCACCAGCTGCCCCGCGGTCGATCTCCTTGCGTCGACCTCGCCCAACCCGGGGAACTACGCGGTCGTCGATCCGAAGGTCGGCCAGACGTACCAGGCCTGGGCGACGCAGTACGCGCTCGCCGATCGCTACTTCCAGCCGCTCGTCGGCCAGACGTCGGCGAACGACATGTACTTCGCCGTGGCGCGCTGGCAGTTCAAGGACAACCAGTACAAGCCGAACTGCAACGGCAAGGGGTGCATCGCGCCGACGACGCCGACCCAGACGTGGTCGGGGGTGACCACGATCGCCGACCTCATCACCGGCGCCGGGCACACGTTCAACGTCTACGCCGAGGGGCTCTCGGCGATGTGGCAGTACCCGTGGTGCCCCGCGCTCCCGTCGGACTGCACGGGCGGCATCTACGGGCTGAGCCCCTGCTATTACGACTGCTCGGACATCCCGTTCGAGTACTACTCGCAGTGGCTCGACAAGTCGGACATGAAGGACTGGACCGACTTCCAGAACGACATCTCCGCGGGCACGCTGCCGGACTTCGCGTACGTGAAGTTCGCCGGCTACCACAACGAGCACCCCGGCTACAACACGAAGCTCACGACCAGCATCGAGCACGTGCAGACGGCCGTCGATGCGATCCTGTCGTCGCCCTACGCCAACGACACGCTGGTCATCGTGACCTGGGACGAAGGGGGCGGTTACTTCGATCACGTCTCGCCGCCCGGCGTGAACCCGATCGACAACGAGCCCTACGGCACGCGCGTGCCGATGCTCGCCGTCGGGCGCTTCGCCAAGAAGGGGTTCGTCTCGCACGTGCAGATGGAGCACTCGTCGGTCGTGAAGTTCCTCGAGCTCAACTTCACGGGCAAGACCGGCCAGCTCGGCGCGCGCGACACCAACGTCAACAACCTCGGCAGCATGCTCGATCCCGCCGAGACGGGGATCGTCGTCCCGGAGCACTGATCGCCCGATCGCGTCGCGCGCTCGCGACCCACCTGGACCGCGAGATGCACGGCGATCGGTCATGGACCGCAATCGAGAACCCTTCATCATCCTCGCGGGGGTGAAGCTCGACGACCAGGACGACCTCGCCCTGCGGGACGCGCTCGAGCTCGCCGCGCGTACACCGAACGCACACCTGCACGCGGTCACCGTCGTCGAGCCGATCGGCGACGTGATCCCCCGCACCCACCCGAGGCGGGATGCGCTGATCGCGGAGGCGGTCAAGCAGCTCCAGGCCAAGGTCACCGCCGCGATCACCGACCTGACGATCCGCGACGAGGCGCCGTCGATCGAGCGCGTGCAGGTCCACGGCGAGTACGGCCACGCCGCGCAGGCCATCGTCACGCTCGCCGATCTCATCGAGGCCGACGCGATCGTCGTCGGCATGAAGCAGACGCGCGGCGTGAAGGGGTTCCTCATCGGGACGGTTGCCGAGAACGTCATCCGTACGGCGGGGTGCACCGTCCACGTGGCGCGCCCGAAGACGACCGCGGAGGGGCCGCACGCCGAGCCGGTGTGCCCCGACTGCCTCGCGCGGCGCCGTGAGACCGCCGGCACCGAGCTCTGGTGCGCGCGCCACTCGGAGCATCACCCGCGCCCGCACGCCTACGGCTACGAAGGGATGTCGTTCGACAGCGTCCGTCCGTGGGGCTTCAGCGAGCCGCCGAAGGGCGCGAGCTGAGCCTGAAGGGGCGCGTTGGCGTGCCCCTGCGCGGTGGTCGTGCCGTGCAAGGGCGCGCCGCTCCCCGCACGACGCGCTCGACCGGCGCGACGCCCTCTTCGAGGGCGCGCGCGTTCGCGTGCAACCTCGCCGCCGGATGGCCGCATCGGAGGGCGGATGCATTCGGAGGCTCGCCCGATGTCCGACTCGATCTACGCGCTCACCGTCCGCCGCCTCGGCGGCACGCCGGAGCCGCTCGCGAAGTACGAAGGCAAGGTCGCGCTCGTGGTGAACACGGCCTCGGAGTGCGGCTTCACGCCGCAGTACGCCGGGCTCGAGAGGCTCTGGGAGGAGCTCGGCGACAAGGGGCTCGTGGTGCTCGGCTTCCCGTCGAACGACTTCGGCAAGCAGGAGCCCGGCAGCGCGCAGCAAATCGAGGACTTCTGCCGGAAGAACTACGGCGTGACCTTCCCGCTGTTCGAGAAGGTGAAGACGAGCGGCCAAGACGCCTCGCCCGTCTTCCGCATCGCGGCCGCCAAGCACGGGGCGCCCAAGTGGAACTTCCACAAGTACCTCGTCGACAAGCGCGGCGAGGTCGTCGCGGCCTTCCCGAGCCAGGTGACGCCCGAGTCGGAGGAGCTGCGCGAGGCGATCGAGCGGGCGCTCGCGAGCTGACGCGCGCGCCCCGCCGGCGTCACGATTGCTGCCGCTTCGCCCGCGCGAGGTGCAGCCACGACGGTCCGCGGAGCTTGCGCTGCCGAACGATGCGCGTGAGCTTGGCGCCGAAGCGCACGCCGAGCTCGGGCACGATCCACCCCGCGCGCCGCGGCGCCTCGGTCGCGAGCATGGCGCGCAGCGCCGCGCGGTGGCCAGCCTCGACGTCGCGGCCGACGAGGTCCTCGCGGTCCTCCGCGAACACCAAGAAGATCGCGAGGTCCGGGTCGAGGTCGACGACGAAATCGAGCGTCTCGCGCGCCTGCTCGACGCTCTCCCCCTCGGCGCCGAGGATGAACGAGTGGCAGTCGAGCAGGCCATGCGCGCAAAACGACGCCCGCACGCGGCGCACCTGCGCGACGTCGAACGGCTTGCGCAGGCGCCGAAGCCCCGCGTCGGTGCCGGAGTCGGTGCCGATCTCCGCGCCCACGCACCCGGCGCGCGCCATCTTCGCGACGAGCGCGTCGTCGAGCCCGGCCGGCGAGGCGTAGCAGACCCACGGCAGCGGCGCGCCGCGCGCGATCAGCGCGTCGCACACGGCGTGCGCGTGGGCGCGGGGCGCGTTGAACACGGCGTCGACGAAGAACACGTGCGAGACGCGGCCGTCGTTCGCGAGCGCCTCGACCTCGTCGGCGATGCGCGAGGGGTCGTGCGCGCGCACCGCGTGCCCCTCGAGATCGGGGTAGTCGCAGTAGGTGCAGGCGAACGCGCACCCGCGCTTGGTCTGCACCGGCGCGGTGCCGTCTTGCTCGAAGTGGCGCCCGTCGACGAGATCCCAGGCGGGGCGCGGCAGGGCGTCGAGCGCGGCGAGCGGCGCGCGCACGATCGACGGCGGGCGCTCGCCGCGGCCGAGCGCGTCGAGCAGCGCGGGCAGGGCGAGCTCCCCTTCGCCCACGATCGCGTGCTGCGCGCCGAGCCGCTCGAGCATCTTGGCCGGCTGCAGCGACACCGCGGCGCCGCCCACGACGAGCGGCGCGTCGGTCGCCTCGCGCACGCAGCGGCCGACCTCCTGCTGGTAGACGGCGAGCGCGCCGTCGGCGACGTAGGCGTTGTCGCGCAGGTTGCGCACGCCGAGGGCGACCACGTCGGGGCGGTGCGCGGCGATCGCGTCGCGCAAGGCGGCGAAGGGATCGGGCTCGAAGCACAGGTCGACGAGCGCGACCTCGTGTCCGCGCTCGCGCGCCGCCGCAGCGACCTCGAGCAGGCCGAGCGGGACGACCGGGGAGGGGAGCTGCTCGCGGTTGGAGGAGACGAAGAGGACACGCATCGGCGCAGGCTCGCTCCTACCGCGGCGCGCGCGCCGAGCGCGCCGCGAAGATCGCCTCGTGGGTCGCGGGGCTCGCGAGCAGCACGGGCTCGCGGTCGCCCTCGCGCCCGAAGGCCGCGACGGCGTCGCGGATCGCCTCGCGCACCGAGATCGCCAGCATGAACGGCGGCTCGCCGACCGCCTTGCTCCCGTGCACCACGCCCGGCTGCACGGCCATCGGCAGCATCGTCACGCGGAAGTCGGCCGGCGCGTCGCCCATGGACGGGATCGGATAGGTGCTCGCCGACGCCGAGAGGATGCGGCCGCTCGGGTCCCAGCGCATGTCCTCGGCGGTGAGCCACCCCATGCCCTGCACGAACGCGCCCTCGATCTGGCCGCGATCGACCGCGGGGTTGAGCGACTCGCCGACGTCGTGCAGCACGTCGACGCGCCGCACGCGCTTCATGCCGGTGTAGCCGTCGACCTCGACCTCGGTCACCGCGGCGCCCCACGTGAAGTAGTGGAACGGGCGGCCGTGGCCGGCCTTGCGGTCGTAGGAGAGGCCCGGCGTCGCGTAGTAGCCGGTGGCCGCCAGCGAGACCTGCCGCGCGTGCGCCCGCTCGCAGAGGTCGGCCATCGACACCGCCTCCGCCTCGCGCCCGCGCGCGAAGGCGCGCCCCTCGGCGAAGCGGATCGCCCCCTCGTCGCAGGCGACGGCGTGGCGCTCCTTCAGGAGCTCGATCGCCAACGGGCGCAGACGCGCGAGCAGCGCCTCGCACGCCGCCTTGACCGCGCCGCCGTTGAGATCCGCGCCGCTCGAGGCCGCCGTGGCCGACGTGTTCGGCACCTTGTCGGTGCGCGTCTGCATCACGCGCACGGCCTCGCGCGGCAGGCCGAGCTCGCGCATCGCGACCCCCTGCATCTTGGTGTGGAGCCCTTGCCCCATCTCGGTGCCGCCGTGGTTCACCTGGGCGGTGCCGTCGCGATAGAGCAGCACCAGCGCGCCCGCTTGGTTCAGGAGCGACGCGGTGAACGAGATGCCGAACTTCACCGGCGTGATCGCGAGGCCGCGCTTGATGCGCGGGCTCTTCGCGTTCGCCTCACGGATCTGCGCCTTGCGCGCCTCGAGCTCCGAGGAGGCGAGCAGCGCGCTCCAGATGCGGCGGATGCGCACGTCGTCGATCGGCTGGCCGTACGGCGTCACGCGCTCGTCGCCCGACTCGCGGTAGAGGTTCAGCTGCCGCACCTCCTCGGGCGCCTTGCCGAGCGCGCGGGCGACGTGCGCGATCGCCTCCTCGATCACGAGCATGCCCTGCGGGCCGCCGAAGCCGCGGTAGGCGGTGTGCGAGACGACGTTCGTCTTGGCGACGCGCCCCTCGAAGCGCAGCGCGGGGATCCAGTACGCGTTGTCGAGGTGGAACAGCGCGCGATCGAGGATCGACTGCGAGAGGTCGAACGCGAAGCCGCCGTCGGCGACGAGCTCGACCTTGGCCGCGAGGATTCGGCCGTCGTCGTCGTAGCCGATCTCGAAGCGCCCGAGGAACGGGTGGCGCTTGCCGGTGATGGTCATGTCGAGCTCGCGCTCGAGCTGCACGCGCACCGGCCGGCGCAGGTGCCAGGCGGCGAGCGCGACGGCCGCCGCCCAGAAGTTCCCCTGCGTCTCCTTGCCGCCGAAGCCGCCCCCCATGCGCGGCGACTGCACGACGACCTTGTTGCGCGGCAGGTGCAGCACGTGGGCGACGCTCGCCTGCACCTCGCTCGGGTGCTGCGTCGACGACGCGACGAAGAGATCCCCCTCGTCGCCGACCTCCGCGAAGGCCGCGTGCGTCTCGAGGTAGAGGTGCTCCTGCGCCCCCATCTCGAGCTCGCCCGACAGCCGCCGCGGCGCCTTCGCGAGCGCCGCGTCGACCTCGCCGCGCGCGATCACGTGCGGCTCGGCGTGCCAGCTCCCCTCTGCGATGGCCGCGCGCACGCCGAGGATCGCGGGCAGCGGCTCGTAGTCGACCACGACCTTCTCGGCGGCGCGCCGGCACGCCTCGTACGAGTCGCCGACCACGAACGCGACCGCCTGGCCGTAAAACCGGACGAGCTCCTTGGCGAGCAGCGGCTCGTCCTGCCGGATCGCGCCGACGTCGTTCAGGCCTGGGACGTCCTCGGCGAAGAGGATCGCGCGCACGCCCGGCATCGCGCGCGCGGCCGTCGCGTCGCGCCGAAGGACGCGCGCGTGCGCGTGCGGCGCGCGCACCGGCCACAGCTCCAAGAAGCCGCCGCGCTTGCTCGCGATGTCGTCGACGTACTGCGCGCCGCCCGTGACGTGGCCGACGGCGGCCTCGTGGTGCAGCGCGCGCCCCTCGGGCTCCTTGGCCGGCGCGGTCGGCTTGCCGACGAGGTAGTCGAGCGGCGCCTCCATCGGGCCGCTCTCGGCGCCGTCGAAGAATTTTTCGAAGAGGCTCGCGACCAGCGCGCGGCGGTAGCCCTTGCCCGCGCGAACGTCGTCGATCGGCGAGAACTCCTGCTCCAGCGACGCGCGCGCCTCGGCGATCGTGGCGCGCGTCCACGGCTTGCCGACCAGCAGCGCCTCGGTCTTGCGCGCGCGGGCTGGGGTCGGCGCGACGCCGCCGTAGGCGAGGCGTGCCGTGCGCACGTGCGTGCCCGCCTCGTCGAGGGTGACCGCGAAGGCCGCCGCGACGATGCTGATGTCGAGCTCGCGGCGCTTGCTGACCTTGTAGGATTCGACGCGACGGCGCGCGTCGGCCCGCGCGCGCGGGATCTCGATCCAGCGGACGATCTCGTCGGGCGCGAGCGCCGTCTTGCGGTAGCCGAGGAAGAAGTCGTCGAGCGCGATCCTGCGCTCGCCGCGGCTCGAGGCGAGGACCAGCGTCGCGTCGAGCGCGAGCAGCACCGGCGCCATGTCGCCGATGGGCGACGCCGTGACGAGGTTGCCCGCGAGCGTCGCGCGGTTGCGCACCGGGCGCGACGCGAAGACGCGGAGCATCTTCGAGAGGGCAGGGAGCTCGTCGCCGGTCGCCTCCTCGAGCGCGGTGAGCGTCGCGCCGCCCCCGACCCGGAACGCCCGCTCGGTGCGCTCGATCGCCGCGAGCTCGGCGACCCCTTCGATCGACACGAGCAGCGGGAAGGGCTGGTGGCGCTTGTTCTTGTAGACCGAGATCTCGGTCGAGCCCGCGACGAGCACCGCGTCGGGGTGCGCGGCGCGCAGGCGCAAGAGCCGGTCGAGCGACGTCGGGCGCAGGAAGCGCTCGCCGTCGGCCTCGTAGGTGAGCGTCGGCAGCGCGTCGGGGACGACCTCGAGCCGGCGGCGGTGCGGATCGTCCCGTACGGTGGGCGCGAGCGAGATCGCCTCGAGCATCGCGTCGCGGATCGGCCGGTAGCCGGTGCAGCGACAGAGGTTGCCGTCGAGCTGCTCGGCGGCCTTCGCGCGCCTTCGCGCCTCGTCGCCGTCCGCGAGATCGCGGCGGTAGTACCCCTCGAACATCGAGCAGACGAACCCCGGCGTGCAGTAGCCGCACTGCGAGCCGTGCCGCTCGACCAGCGCCCGCTGCACCGGGTGCAGCTCGCGCTCCTGCCCATGCGCGCGCCCGTGCTCGCTCGGCTTCGGCAGCGCGACCCCTTCGACCGTGACGACCGCGCGTCCGGCGAGCATCGGCAAGAGCACGAGGCAGCCGTGGATCGCGCGCCAGGTCGCGCGCCCGTCGGCGTCGCGATCGAGCAGGGCGACGGTGCACGCGCCGCAATCCCCCTCGTTGCACCCCTCCTTGGCACCGGTGCGGCCCGTCGCGCGCATCCACGCGAGCAAGGTCGTGGTGGGCGCCACCCCCTCGATGTGGATGCGCTCGCCGTCCAGCTCGAAATCGAAGCCGCTCATGGGCGGCAGGGTAGCAAGCGCGCCGCGCGGCGAGGTGCCCGATGCGGCCGGGAAACGGCCGCGCATGGCCGGGGGGAGTACGCGATCGGAGCCCGGATCGTACGCCTGAGTCCGCGTGCCTTGGCGTCGCCGAACGCGCTCGCGCCCTGGAGCGCGCCGACGCGCCGGGACGCGGACTGGGCTCGCATGGTGGCGCCGTTGCCGTACGATCGGCCGATGGCGCTCGAATTCGCCCACGTCGACCTGTCGCTGCGCCCGCCGCGCGTGGAGATTCCCCGCGCCTACAACGCCGCGCACGACCTCCTCGATCGGCACGTGATCGAAGGGCGCGGCGATCGCGTCGCGGTGATCGACGACGACGGCTCGTGGACGTACGCGCAGCTCGCCGAGCGCGCGAGCCGCGTCGGCAACGCCCTCGCCGCGCTCGGCGTCGAGCCCGAGCAGCGCGTGATGATGGCGATGCTCGACACGGTCGACTTTCCCGCCGTGTTCCTCGGCGCGATGAAGATCGGCGCCGTCGCGGTGCCGATCAACACGCTGCTCGCCCCCGACGACTACGTCTACATGCTGCGCGACAGCCGCGCGCGCCTGCTGGTCGTGAGCGACGCGCTCTTGCCGAAGCTCATGCCCGCCATCGAGGCCTCGCCGTTCCTGCGCGGCGTGGTCGTCGCGCGCTCGCCCCTCGGCGGCGATCGCGGCGCCTACCCGAGCCTCGACGCGCTGATCGAGCAGGCATCCCCGGAGCTCTCGATCTACCCGACGACCAGCGACGACGTCGCCTTCTGGCTCTACTCGTCGGGATCGACCGGCAAGCCCAAGGGGGCGCTGCACCTGCACGCGAGCCCGCGCTGGACCTCCGCGCTCTACGCCCAAGGCGTGCTCGGCATCCGCCCGGACGACGTGGTCTTCTCGGCCGCGAAGCTCTTCTTCGCGTACGGGCTCGGCAACTCGCTCTCGTTCCCGTTCGCGGTCGGCGCGCGGGTGGTGCTCATGGCGGAGCGGCCGACACCCGCCTCGGTGATGCGCACCCTCAAGGCGCGACAGCCCACGATCTTCGGCGGCGTGCCGACGCTCTTCGCGCAGATCCTCGCCGACCCAAAGAACGACCGCGCGGCCGGCTCCTCGGCGCTGCGCGTGTCGACCTCGGCGGGAGAGGCGCTGCCGCAGCACGTCGGCGAGCGTTGGCGCGAGCGCTTCGGCTCCGACATCCTCGACGGCATCGGCTCGACGGAGATGCTCCACATCTTCCTGTCGAACGTGCACGGCGACATCCACTACGGCACCACGGGCCGTGCCGTGCCGGGCTACGAGCTCAAGCTGCTCGACGACGATGGCCAGCTCGCGGGCGACGGGGTCGAGGGGG
>JAJXTK010000589.1 GCA_021783935.1 Myxococcales bacterium
GGCGCGCTGCTCGACGGCGCGCTCACGGCCGCGCAGATCGCCGCGCTGCTCGTGGCCTTCCGCGCGAAGGGGGAGACGCCCGCGGAGATCGCCGCCGCGGTGCGTGCGTTGCGAGCGCGCGCGCACGTGGTTCGACCGGGGCTGCCGCCGGGCACGCCGTTGCTCGACACCTGCGGCACCGGCGGCGACGGCGCGCACACGTTCAACGTCTCGACCGTCGCGGCGATCGTGAGCGCGGCGTGCGGCGCGAAGGTCGCCAAGCACGGCAACCGCGCGGTCTCTTCGCGCGCCGGCAGCGCCGATCTCGTGGAGGCGCTAGGCGTGCCGATCGAGGGGCCGTCGCCCGCGTTCGAGGAGCGCCAGCTGCGCGCGCTCGAGCAGTCCGGCATCGCGTTCTTCTTCGCGCCGCGCCACCACGGCGCCCTGCGCCACGCCGGGCCGGTGCGACGCGAGCTCGGCGTCCGCACGCTGATGAACCTGCTCGGCCCGATCGCGAACCCGGCCGGCGCGACGCACCAGCTGCTCGGCGTCTTCGACGATCGCCGCCGCGCGGCGATCGCGAGCGTGCTCGGCCGCCTCGGCAGCGCGCGCGCGTGGGTCGTGCACGGCCTCGCGTGCGAGGGGGCGCCGCGCGGGCTCGACGAGGTGTCGACCGCCGGCGTCACGCGCGTGACCGTGCTCGAGAAGGGCGCCCTCGAGGAGCGCGAGATCGTGCCCGAGGACGCCGGGCTCGCGCGCGTCTCGATGGAGGCGCTGAAGGGGAGCGACGCGCAGGGCAACGCGGCGCTCGCGCGCGCGGTGCTCGCCGGCGAGCCGGTCGGCGCGCGCGCGGCGGTGGTGCTGAACGCCGCGTGCGCGCTCGTCGTCGCCGGCCTCGCGCGCGATCTGCGCGAGGGGCGTGAGCGGGCCGAGGCCGCGCTCGATCGCGGCGACGCGGCGCGCACCCTCGAGGCGTGGCGCGCCTGCATGGCCGGATGAGGCGGCCGTGAACGTCCTCGATCGCATCCTGGCCACCACGCGCGACGAGATCGCCGAGCTCGCCGCGGCGCCAGAGCGCGCGCCGGAGCGCCCGACCCTCGACGTGCCCTCGCGGCTGCGCCGGCCAAACGGCGCGCCGCTCCGCCTCATCGCCGAGAACAAGCGTCGCTCCCCGTCGGCGGGTGCGCTGTCGGTGGCGCTCTCGACCTTCGAGCGCGCCCGGGCCTACCGCGAGGCCGGGGCGAGCATGATCAGCGTGCTCGTCGATCGCGCCCATTTCGCAGGCTCGTTCGCGCACCTCGCCGAGGCGCGCCTGGCGGTCGGCGAGGCCGTCCCGCTGCTCGCCAAGGGGTTCGTGATCGACGAGCGGCAGCTCGACGCGGCGCGCGTCCACGGTGCCGACGCCGTGCTGCTCATCGCGCGCATCCTCGAGGGGGGGCGCCTGTCGGAGCTCGTCGCGGCGGCGCTCGCGCGCGGCCTCGAGCCGATCGTCGAGGTGGTCGACGAGCCGGAGCTCGAACGCGCCCTCGGGACGCGCGCGCGTATGGTCGGCGTCAACGCGCGCGACCTCGCGGCGCTCGACATGGATCCGGCGCGCGCCGCGCGCGTGCTCGCGGCGATCCCGCGGACGCACGTCGCCCTGCATTTCTCGGGCATCGCGGGCCCGGCCGACGTCGCCGCGCTCGCGCGCCGGCCGCTCGACGGCGCGCTCATCGGCGAAGCGCTCATGCGGCGCGACGATCCGCGCCCCTTGCTCGCGGCGATGGTGGCAGCGGCGGGCGGCGCGGCGCCACGCTAAGCTCCTGGCCATGCGGGGCCAGAGGCGGTCGTGGGTCGGCGCGCTCGCCGTGGCGGCGTCGGTCGCTACGACGGGCCTCGCGTGCTCGTCCCCGGCGCACCCCGGCTACCTCGTCGATCCGAGCTGGGGCGACGCCGCAGCGCCGGCCGACGCGGTCGATCCGAGCTTCGACGTCGCCGTGGACACCGCGCCGCTCAATTGCAGCGCCGTCGAGGCGGGCCTGCTGTGCGCCTGCCGGGAGATCGGCACGCGCCCGCCGGTGCTCTACGTGCTGCTCGACCGCTCGGGGTCGATGCTCGAGTCGCCGGGCAGCTCGGGGCTCACCAAGTGGAACCTCGTGCGCACCGCGCTCGTCGATCCGAGCTCCGGGGCGTTGCGCAAGCTCGGGAGCAAGATCCGCATCGGCCTCGCGATCTTCCCCGGCAACGACACCGACGCCTGCTCCACCGAGATCGAGGGGTTCCCGATCACGCGCGGCTCGACGGCCGCGTACGACGCGCTGAACGGGCAGCTCCAGCGCATCGCCCCCGGTGGCGGCACGCCGACCGCCATCTCGCTCACGGCGCTCGGACAGCGCCTCGCCGGGGTCGAGGGGCCGGTCTACGTGCTGCTCGCGACCGACGGCGGACCGAACTGCAATGCGACGCTGACGTGTACGCCCGACAGCTGCATCCAGTGCATCGAGCACGCGAGCATCTTCGACGCGACCACCGGCAAGCCGACCGGCCTCTACTGCGACGCCAACCACAACTGCTGCGATCCGTCGCTGTTCGGGGCGGGCGCCAACGAAGACTGCCTCGACAGCGCGAACACCAACGCCGCCGCAGCGGCCCTCGCCGCGGCCGGCATGAAGACCTTCGTCGTCGGCGTGCCGGGCGCGGGCCCGTACGCCGCGGCCCTCGACGCGCTCGCCGCGGCGCTCGCCGCCGATCACTACTACGACGCCACCGATCCGACGCAGGCCGCGCTCGAGGCGGCGCTCGAGGCCATCACGGCCAAGGCGATCGACAGCTGCAACATCACGCTCGAGAGCCCGCCGACCGATCCCGGCATGACCAACGTGATCGTCGACGGGGTGACGATCCCGCAGGATCCGACCAACGGCTGGTCGTGGGGCCCGGGCTACGCGAGCATCGTGCTCAACGGCGCGGCCTGCACGACGGCGAAGGACGCGACCGACATCCAGGTCGCCGTCGGGTGCAAGACGGTCACGCCGCAGTGATGGGCACGCTCCGCTGGCAGGCCGTCGACAAACGGCCTGCGGAAGCCGTGACCGTCAGCAGGCTGTGGTCGATCGCGCAGAAAATCCAGGCGTGACACGGGGGAGGATCGGCCGGCCTCGGAGAGGCTCCACGGCCTGCTAGAACTGCGCCCACCCCGGCACGCGCGGATACGGGATCGCGTCGCGGATGTTCGCGAGGCCGCAGATGTACACGATCAGCCGCTCGAACCCGAGGCCGAATCCCGCGTGCGGCACCGTGCCGTAGCGGCGCAGGTCGCGGTACCAGCCGTAGTGGCTCGGATCGAGCTTCATCTTGACCATGCGCGCGTCGAGCACGTCGAGCCGCTCCTCGCGCTGGCTGCCGCCGATGATCTCGCCGATGCCGGGGGCGAGCACGTCCATCGCGGCGACGGTCTTCCCGTCGTCGTTCATGCGCATGTAGAACGCCTTGATCTGCTCCGGGTAGTTCATCACGACGACGGGGCGGCCGACGTGCACCTCGGTCAGGAAGCGTTCGTGCTCGGTCTGCAGGTCCACGCCCCACTCCGGGGCGAACTCGAACTTCCTGCCTGACTTGCTCAGGACCTCGATCGCCTCGCCGTAGTCGAGCCGCTCGAAGCTCGCGTCGACGAAGCTCTGAAGGCGCGCGGTGACCCCCTTCTGCACGCGGTCTTCGAAGAACTTCATGTCGTCGGCGCGCTCCTCGAGCACCGCCTTGAAGACGTACTTCAGGAAGCGCTCGGCGAGGTTCGCGTCGTCGTGGAGATCGGCGAACGCGATCTCGGGCTCGACCATCCAGAACTCGGCCAGGTGGCGCGCCGTGTTCGAGTTCTCGGCGCGGAACGTCGGGCCGAAGGTGTAGACCTTCGAGAGCGCCATGCAGTAGGCCTCGACGTTCAGCTGCCCGGAGACAGTGAGGTAGGCCTCCTTGCCGAAGAAATCCTGGTGGAAATCGAGCTTCCCGTCGGGCGTGCGCGGCAGGTTCGCGAGGTCCAGCGTGGAGACGCGGAACATCTGCCCCGCCCCCTCGGCGTCGCTCGCGGTGATGATCGGCGTGTTGACCCAGACGAACCCCTCGTCGGTGAAGAAGCGGTGGATCGCCATCGCCGCAGAGTGGCGCACGCGG
>JAJXTK010000033.1 GCA_021783935.1 Myxococcales bacterium
GCTGCAGCTCGTGCAGCTCGTGCACGGCGCATCGATCCACGACGCCGACTGCCGCTCCGAGGCGCGAGCTTCTGCGAAGAGCTGCGCGCGCAACATCGCCGAGGCCGCAGCCCGGCGAAGCCGCGCTGACCAGCGCCGCGTGTTCGGCATCGCGCGCGGCGAGGTCGGCGAGTGCGTTGCCGCGGTCGAGATGGCGCGCGCGATCGGCGCGTGCGGCGCGGGCGAGGCGCAGGCGATCCTCACGCTCGGCTCGCGCATCGCGGCGATGCTCTGGCGGCTCGGGTAGCGGTAGTCGCGAGGCCCCGGCGTCGAACGCGGCGCCGGGGCCGGTGCCGGAGCCGGAGCCGTGGCCGATGCCGTTGCCGGAGCCGTGGCCGATGCCGTTGCCGATGCCGTAGCCGTAGCCGGAGCCGCTGCCGACGCCGCTGCCGACGCCGCTGCCGGTGCCGCTGCCGCTGCCGCTGCCGGTGCCGCTGCCGACCCCGCAGTCTCGACCAGCGCCGCGCCCCTTTGCCGACGTCGCGAGCGCACGGCGCTTTGGCTACCCGCCCCCTTTCCCCTGCGCCGCCGGGAAAGGGCTGGGGATGGGCCGCTACGACGCGAGCCCCGCGCTCCGCAGGGAGCGACGATTGTTCTCGCCTCGGATGCAAGCCGCACCGCGCGCACCGCCAGCCGTGAGCCCGCGCGCGCCCACCCGGCGTCGATGATTCCTCCATCGCGGGCTTCGTGCGAGAGGAGCGCATGCCCCCCGCCTCGCCGCTGCTCAGCCGCCTGCTCGCACACCCCATCGCGACCGACGTCGCCGTCATCGGACACGACGGGGTCACCGGCGGCGCGGGCACCTACGGCGCGATCTTCGCTCGGGCGCGCGCGCTCTCGGCGGCGCTGCGCGCGGGGCGTCCGTCGCTCGAGGGGGCGCGCGTCGCCTTCCTCGTCGCGCCGGGGCGCACGTGGGTCGACGTCTTGCTCGCCGTGCTGCTCGCCGGCGGGTGCGCCGTGCCGCTCTCGCCGCTGCACACGGGGCCAGAGCTCGCGCACGCGCTCGAGGCCACCGGCCCCGTCACGCTCGTCACCACGCGCGATCTCGAGCCGCGCCTTCGGCCGCACGTGACCGACCAGAAGGTGCTGCTCGCCGACGAGCGCTGGCCGCTGCCGCACGCGCGCGAGGCTGAGGTGGCGGCCGACGCCGACGCGCTGATCCTGTTCACCTCGGGCACGACCGGCAAGCCGAAGGGGGTCGTCCACACCCACGCCTCGATCGCCGCGACGCTCGCCTCGCTCGAGGAGGCGTGGCGCTGGCGGCGAGACGATCGGCTCTTGCACGTGCTGCCGCTCCACCACACGCACGGCGTGGTCGTCGCGCTGCTCGGCGCGCTGTGGGCCGGCGCGACGGCCCGCCTCGCGCCGTTCGAAGCGCGCGCGATCTGGGAGCTCTTGGCCGAGTCGACGGTGTTCATGGCGGTGCCGACGATGCACTACAAGCTCATGGAAGCCTTGCGCGCGGCCGACGAGGCGACGCGCGCGCGCTGGGCGCACGGGGCGCGCGCGCTTCGCCTGATGACGAGCGGCTCGGCGTCGCTGCCGGCGTCGTTGCTCGAGCAGGTCGCCGCGGCGACGGGGCAGACGATCCTCGAGCGCTACGGCATGACCGAGATCGGCATGGCCCTGTCGAATCCGTACGACGGCCCGCGCGTGCCGGGCGCCGTCGGCGTGCCGTTGCCTGGCGTCGCGGTCGACGTCTGCGACGAGGAGGGGGCGCTCGTGCCCGACGGCGAGGCGGGCGAGCTGCGCGTGCGCTCGCCGCAGATGTTCCGCGGCTACTTCGGCGACGAGGGGGCGAGCAGCGCCGCGTTCGACGCCGAGGGGCGCTTCTGCACCGGCGACACCGGGGTGCGCGGGCGCGACGGCGTCTTCCGGCTGCTCGGCCGGACCTCGAGCGACATCCTCAAGAGCGGCGGCTACAAGCTCTCGGCGCTCGAGATCGAGGACGTGCTGCGCCAGCACCCCGCGATCGCCGAGGTCGCCGTCGTCGGCGTCCCCGACCTCGAGTGGGGCGAGCGCGTCACCGCGTGCGTCGCGCTGCGCAACGGGCACGCGCTCGAGCTCGACGAGCTGCGCGCGTGGGCCAAGGAGCGCCTCGCGCCGTACAAGGTGCCTCGCGCGCTCGAGCGGGTCGACGAGCTGCCGCGCAACCCGATGGGCAAGGTGCAGAAGCAGCTGCTCAAGGCGCGCTTCGGCTGACCGCGCCGCCGGTGGCCGAGACGCGCGCGTCGTGCTACCTGCGCCGCTCTACGATGCGCCTCGGCTCGCTCCTGCCGCCCCTCCTCGCGATCGCCGGCTCGGCCGCCATGGCCATCGCTGGCTGCCAAGTCCTCGGCGGCGGCGGCAACGGCTCGACGCCGCCCGAGTCGGATCCGTGCCCGACCTCGTTCGCCGAGGTGCAGGAGGGCGCGCCGTGCAACGGGCCGACCTCCGAGACCCCCCGTGTCTGCTGTTACGTCGACGGCGGCCTCACGGCCGAGACGGGCAGCTGCGGCGCTGGCGCGTCCGACGAAACGGTCGCCTATTGCCCCGGCGGCGCCGACGCCGGCTGGTCCATCCAAGCCCCCGGCGACGCAGACCTGCTCGATGCCCGAGCCGATGCCGGAGCCGATGCCGAAGCCGGAGCCGATGCCGACGCCGGAACCGATGCCGAAGCCGGAGCCGACGCCGGAGCCGGAGCCGAAGCCGGAGCCGACGCCGGAGCCGACGCCGGAGCCGACGCCGGAGCCGACGCCGGAGCCGAAGCCGATGCCGGAGCCGATGCCGGAGCCGATGCCGGAGCCGATGCCGACGCCGATGCCGAAGCCGGAGCCGGAGCCGGAGCCGATGCCGAAGCCGGAGCCGAGCCCGACGCCGACGCCGCCCCCGACGCCGACGAAGCCGGCTGACCCCCCGCCGGCGTCCGATCGCGATCTCCTCACGCCGGCGCGTGCCCGAGCGTGCGGTTCACCACGTCGGTGAACGACACCACGCCCACCATTCGCTCGCGCCCCCCGTCGTTCTCGACGACCAGCAGCCGGTGCACGTGGTTGCGCGTCATCAGCGTGACCGCGTCGTGCAATGGGGTCGTCGGCGTGCACTTCAGGCAGCCGGGGGTCATCACGTCCTTCGCCCGCAGCGCGCGCGTCGCCTCCAGCGAGCGCGCCTGACGCGCGAGCACGATGTCGGTCTGCGAGATGACGCCGACCGGCGCCTGGTTCGCGTCGGTAACGAAGAGCGCGTGGACGCGCTGCTCGACGAGCATGCGCACCGCGTCCGCGAGCGACGCCTCGAGCCCGCACGAGATCACCGCGCGGCTCATGATCTGCCCCACCGGCGTCGTGTCGGAGGCCTCGTCCAGCACCGGCGGCTGGAACTCGACGCCGCGCGGATCGCTGAGCGCCGTGCCGCGCATCGAGTGGATCGGGATCACGCGCTCGCGCGGGCGCGGCGGGATGTCCGAGTGGCGCACCTCCTCGTGCGCGGCAGTCGCGCCGAGGCCGACCCGCTGCGCGCCGACGAGGATCGCCATGTTGCCGTGCGGGTGGCGGTTCTCGTACATGAGCTGGTGGGCGAGCGGCAGCTCGTCGAAGGTGAACGTGCGCGACAGGCACGGATCGACCAGCCCGCGCGCCACCAGATCGTTGATCCCCTTGGCCTGCTCGTCGTTCGCGAAGTGCGAGCCCTGCAGGCGCTTCTGCCGCATCCACAGGTAGCGCAGGTCGACGGTCGCGTTGTAGCCCGTGGTGCCCGCGCAGATCGTCACCATGCCGCCGGTCTCGCACACGAAGATCGACGTCGGGATCGTCGTCTCGCCCGGGTGCTCGAAGACGAGGTTCGGGTTCTTCTTCTCGCCGACGGCGTCCCAGATCGCCTTGCCGAACTTGCGCACCCCCTTGAGCCAGTCGGCGTAGCCGGCCGCGTCCTTCCAGTGCGGCAGCATGCCCCAGTGGTCGAAGTCGTTGCGATCGATGCAGCCCTTGGCGCCGAGCTCCTTGCAGTAGGCGAACTTGTCCTTGCTCGAGACCACGGCGACCGGCACCGCCTCGAACGCCCTCGCGATCTGGATCGCCATCGAGCCGAGGCCGCCGGCGCCCCCCCACACGAGCACGACGTCCCCCTTCTTCACGTCGTTCGGCGCCCACCCGAGCAGCATGCGGTAGGCCGTCGCGCCGACGAGCATGTACGACGCAGCGGCCTCCCAGCTCAGGTGCCTCGGCTTCGGCACGCACTGGTGGGCCTGCACCTTGGTGAACTGCGCGAAGCTCCCCCAGTTGGTCTCGTAGCCCCAGATGCGGAACGTCGGCGAGTACATCGGGTCGATGCCCGCCTTCACCAGCGGGCAGCTCGCGTCCCAAGTGCCGCAGTGGATGACGACCTCGTCGCCGACCTTCGGGTAGGTGACGTCCTTGCCGACCTGGTAGACGATGCCCGAGGCGTCGCTGCCGCCGATGTGGAACGGCTCCCGCTCGCCGGCCTTCATGCGCGCCGCGATCACGTCGACGGGCACGCCGAGGCTCGCCCACACGTTGTTGTAGTTCACCCCTGCCGCCATCACGTAGACGAGCACCTCGTCGTCGGCGAGCTCCGGCACGGCGATGATCTCGTCGCGGAAGCTCTCCTTCGGAGGGCCGAAGCGCTCCTGGCGGACCGTGAAGGCGTGCATCTTGGGCGGGACGACGCCGACTTCGGGGGCTTCACCGACGGCGTAGAGGTCCTTGGGCATGGCGCTCCTTCGCATGCAGGGGGGCTCGCGGATCGATGCGCGGCGCGGCACGAAGGTTCGCCGCGGTGCAGCAATATGGGCGGAGCGCCAGCGCCGGGGGAGCTCGTTCGCGCGGGCGCTCGGGGCCGTACGATGCGGCGAACACGTGGGCGCTCGCTGAAGGAAACGACGAAGGGGAGCGATCGCTCGCTCCCCCTCGAGGTCCCGCGAGGCGCGGCTCAGAAGTAGTACGTGAAGGCGACGCTGCCGGTCGGCGTGCCCGCGAAGTTGCTGATGCTGTTCACCACGCTCGTCGTGGCGACGTTCGAGCTGCCGCTCGCGCCGCCGCTGGTCGACGTGCCGTCGGCGAGGGTGACGGTCTGATCGCCGTAGTGCGTGTAGCGGATCGCGAGCCCCGAGCCGAAGGTGATCGACATCGAGCGCGAGGTCTTCACCATCGGCCCGTCGTGGAAGATCTGGAACGCGTCGAGGAAGATCTCGACCTCGACCTCGCCCGAGAGGCCGAACTGGAAGACGCTCGCGCCGCTGACCTTCGTGCCGGTGGTCGGATCGGTGGTGGTGCCGGTCGGGTCGCACACCGGCACGAGCACCGCGTGCCCCGCGGCGAAGATGTTGACGAACTCGTAGCGGGCCAGCGAGTAGAGCAGGCCGCCGGTGAAGCCCCAGCAGTACTGCGTGGGCGCGCCGGAGCCCGCGGCCTTGGTGACCGTGAGGCCGGTGCCCGCCTCCCAGCCGATCTTGGGCGTAATCCAGTTACGCACGCCGACCATCGAGATCTTGAAGTCGCCCCCCGTGGCGGCGCCGCTCAGCAGGTTGGTGTCGCCGAACCACGACCAGCCCCAGTGCCCGACCTCCGTGGGCAGCTCGCGATCGATCTTCACGCGCCCGAGCGGCGAGGTCGCTGCGTACGAGTCGGGGCCGACCTCCTTGAGGCCCGCCGTCTCGTCGACGGAGGCGACCTTGGCCGGCTTCGGCGCCGTCTCGGTGCTCGCTTCGACGTCCTCGGTCTTGCGGCGACGACGCTTGCGCGGCTTCTCCTCGTCGTCCCCCTCGGGCTTCGGCGTCGCCGTGTCGTCGGGGGGCGGCGGAGTGGCGCTCGTTTCGTCTCCGTCGGCCGCCTTCTTCTTGCGCTTCGGCTTGTCGGCGTCGCCCTGATCTGCGTCGGTCTTGGGCTTGACGTCGTCGTCGGCCGCGCGGGCGGGGGGGCCGATCAGCGCGACGAGCGTGGCGAGGGCGAAGGAAAAGGAGCCAACACGAAGAAGCTTGGCCTGCATGACGCCTCCCTGCGGCAGCCGGACGGGACCGCCACGACGGAAGTACCCGAAATTGATGCTCCTGTAACGCTCGGCGTGTGGGCACAACCCCGGTGCAGTACGGCACGCCGCTTCCTTGCCCTCCGGCGAGGGGAAGCGCTACCCACCGGGACATGGCCGCTCACCCCTCCGCCGCCACCGCGTTGCGTCCGAAGGTCTGGATCGAGCACGAGCGCCGGTCGTCCCGCAGCGAGGACCCCGAGCGCGCCCTGCAGCTCCAGCTCGACGCCGTCGTCTCGTCCCACGACCTGGATCTGCTGGTCATCGCCGACTCCGACGGCGCGCCGGTCGAGATGTCGGGCGACCCGGATCTCGGCATGGAGCTCGCGCAGTTCGCGGCCGCCTCGTTCCGCAAGGCCGCCGAGGCGCGGACCTACGCGACCTCGCGCGGCTTCGTGGTCGTCGCGCCGCTGCAGACGCCGGTGCGCACGTTCGTGATCGCGGCGCAGGGGCGCTTCGCGATCCCCGACCCGCAGGGCTTCACGCGCGCGCTGCGCGGCGTCGAGCGCATCCTCAAGGACGGGCTCTTCGTCCAGTGCGAGGCGCCGCTGCCGCTCGCGACCAAGGCCTGATCTCCGTCGGCTACTCCCAATATCCCTCTTCGCCGTGGAGCGTCACGTCGAGCCCCTCGCGCTCGTCCTGATCGACCACGCGGATGGTCGTGATCGCGTCGACGAGCTTCCACACCGCGACGGTGACGACCACGGCGTAGGTCCCCGCCGCGGCGACGGCGACGAGCTGCGCGAGGAGCAGCTTCGTGCCCCCTTGCAGCAGCCCCGGCACGTTGCCCGGCGTGAACGCGCGCTGCGCGAAGACCCCCGTCAGCAGCGCGCCGAGCAGGCCCCCGACGCCGTGCACGCCGAACACGTCGAGCGCGTCGTCGTAGCCGAGGCGCCCCTTGAGCACGACCGCCACGTAGCAGATCACCCCCGCGAGCAGGCCGATCGGGAGCGCGGCCCACGGCGGCACGAAGCCCGCGGCCGGCGTGATCGCCACCAGCCCCGCGACGAGCCCCGACGCGGCGCCGAGGGCCGACGGCTTGCCGCGGTGCTTCGCCTCGGCCGCGAGCCACCCGAGCGTGCCCGCGGCGGCCGCGGTGTGCGTGGTCACCAGCGCGAGCGCCGCCGACTGCCCCGCGGCGAGCGCGCTCCCCGCGTTGAAGCCGAACCACCCGAACCACAGGAGCCCCGCGCCCGTCACGGTCATCGTGAGGTTGTGCGGGATGAACTTGCCGCCGGGGTAGCCGAGGCGCTTGCCGATGAGGATCGCGCACACGAGGGCCGACAGACCGGCCGAGAGGTGCACGACCGTTCCGCCCGCGAAGTCGATCGCGCCGAACCTCGCGAGCCAGCCGCCGTCGGCCCACACCCAGTGCGCCACCGGGTCGTAGACGAAGGTCGACCAGAGGAGGATGAACAGCGCGTAGGGGCCGAACCTGACGCGCTCGGCGAAGGCGCCGCTGATGAGCGCGGGCGTGATGCCGGCGAACATCATCTGGAAGGCCATGAACGCGAGGTGCGGCGTGGTGCCCTTGGTCTGGTAGGCGACCCCCTTCAAGAAGAGGAACTCGGCGCCGCCGATGAGCCCGCCGTGCGTCTTGCCGAAGGCGAGCGAGTAGCCGAACACGACCCACTGCACGCTGATCAGCGCGAGGCTGAAGAGCGAGTGCACGAAGGTCGAGAGCACGTTGCGCTTGCGCACCATGCCGCCGTAGAAGAGCGCGAGCCCCGGCGTCATGAGCATCACGAGCGCGGTCGACACCAGGAGCCAGGTCGTGTCGCCCGAGTCCAACTTCGGCGCAGCGTCGTCGGCGTGCGCGAGGGCGGGCGCGAGGCTCGTGAAGGCGAGCGCGGCCAACGCGGCCGCGCGCACGCGAGCGCGCGAGGGGGAGGAGCGAGCGATGCGGGAACCCATCGCGGAGTACTCCACCGCGCCCGGGTTTCGCCGCGGTTATCGCCGGATTTCGGGGAGGTTACGGCGCGCCGCGCGTCGCGTCCGGGGACGCCTCGGGCGGGGTCAGCGGCAGGCGCACCACGAAGCGCGCGCCGCCGGACGCGCTCGACGACACCGTGACCGTGCCCCCGATCGCCTCGCACATCTCGCGCGCCAGCGCGAGGCCGAGCCCGATCCCGGGCAGGTGCTTGTGGAACAGCGGCTCGAGCTGCTGGAAGGGCTCGAAGATCCGCAGCCGATCGGCCTCCGCGATGCCGGGGCCGGTGTCGTCGACGACGATCTGGAAGGCCTCGTCGTCCCCCTCGAGCGCGACGCTCACCTGCCCGCGCTCGGTGAACTTCACCGCGTTCGACACGAGGTTGGTGAGCACCACGCGCAAGAGCCTCGGGTCGCTCTCGAGCGGGCCGAGCGTCGGCTGGATGCGCAGCTCGAGGCCGAGGTGCTTCTGTTCGGCCTGCGGGCGCAGCTCCTCGAGGATCTCGACCGTGAGGGCGGGGAGATCGATCTCGCGGCGCTCGAGCACGAGCTGGTTGCTCTCGTAGCGCGCGTGCTCGAGGAGCGACTGGATCGCCCCCGCGAGCCGCGAGCAGACAGAGTCCATGCGCTCGATGGCGGCGAGGTGCGGCGGCGCGAGCGGCGTGGTGTGATCGCGCGCGAGCCGCTGGCAGGTGAGCCGCAGGGCCGTGACCGGCGTCATCAGCTCGTGCGTCACCAAGCCGAGGAAGTCGCTCTTCGCGCGGCTCGCCGCCTCCGCGTGATCGCGCGCGAGCTGCTCGGCTTCGAGCGCCACCTCGAGCTGCCGCTTCTGGAGCACGAGCTCCGAGGCGAGCGCCTCGAGGTCGCGGTTCTTGCTCTTGAGCTCCTCTTGCAGCAGCTCGCGCGCGCGCTTGACCGCGACGACGTTGTCGACGCGCGAGAGCAGCTCCTCCGCCGAGAAGGGCTTGGTGATGTAGTCGCTCGCCCCCTCGCGGAGCATCCGGATGCGGAGGTCGTCTTCGGCCCACGCCGTCAGCACGATGATCGGTGTGCCGTCGAGCTCGTGGCGCTTGCGGACCTCGCGCACGAGCTGATCGCCCGTCATGCGGGGCATCATCATGTCGGTGAGGATCGCGTCGGGCCGCAGCTCGAGCGCCCGCGCGAGGCCGATGAGCCCGTCCGGCGCGATGGCGACACGGAACTGCGTCTCGAGCACACGCGCGAGCGTGCGCGCGACCTGCTCTTCGTCTTCGACCGCCAGCACGAGCGGTCGAGGGTCGGCGACGGCGCTCATGCTAGCGCTGGCTGTTTTCTGCACACGGCTCGCCTCGCGCGACGTGGCCGCGACGGGCCGCCCCGCGATCGGAGACTCCCGTGCGCTCGCATTGTGGATGCTCTCGACCACCAGGCCCTCAGCGCACGCGCATCGCGTGGCGCGGCGATTGCGCTGCAAGTGCCACACCCGAGTTGACTGTACGCAATAAGCGCGCGACGAGCGGTCAGTCGCCCCGCATTGCGTGCTCCAAATGCACGACGCCTTGATGACGGCATTCGGCTCGGCGCGATCAGCTCGGGGGGCGCCCGGTGACCGGCGCCGTCGAGCCCTGCGCGTCCCACGCGAAGTCGTCGAGGACGACCGCCGACTGGATCCAGTGATCGCCGGTGTTCCAGATCATGAACTGCAGCGTCATCGTCTCGCCGGGCGCCACGTTCGCCGTGGTGCGCAGCCAGCTCGTCGCGCCGTCCTGCGCGCCATCGCCGCTGTAGCCGGTGCCGATCAGCTCCGCTGTGCCGAGGCCGCAGGCGAACGTCTTGCCGTTCTTCGCGCCCGGGGAGCAGACCTCGAAGAAGCCCGAGTTCACGTTGATGGGGTTCCCGAGCGCGTCGAACGACACGTTGCCCGCGTGCGAAGGATCCAGCGGGGCCTTCGACGTCAGGATCGCGACGTAGCTGTCGTTCCAAGGGCTGCACACGTAGTCGATGTACTCCGACGTGAAGAAGTCGAAATCGTACGAGAACGCCTTCGCGTTGGTCGGCACCCGGATGGTGAGCGATAGGACGACCGAGTCGTTGGCGGTGTTGCTCGCCGGGGCGGGGCAGCCGGCGCTGTTCTTCGGCCAGCCGGGGGGCGGCGCGTTCTCGTTGGAGGTCGAGGGGGGCGGCGGCGGGCTCGCGTGGACGTCGTCGAGCGGCTTCTGATAGTCGCTCTGCCCCGGCGTGCGCGCGCTGCCGGTCGACAGCACGGCCATCGCCGACCCCTCGTGCGGGCGGATCACCGCGCCCCACGCGGTCTCGATGCCGTGCTGCTTCGGCATCGGCGCGCCGACGCCGTCGGTCGTCTTCAACGCGGCCGAGATCACCCCCCAGCGCTTGTTCTTGCCCGTCGCGGCGGCGTAGGTGGTCTGGCAGAGGCCGATCGCCTTGGCGAAGTCGAGCGCGTCGCCCGACGTCAGTGCCAGCCCCACGTCGCACTTGGTGGGCGCGTCGTCGATGCCGCCGGAGCAGTCGTTGTCGACGCCGTCGCCAGGCACGTCGTAGGCGCCGGGGTTCACGAGCGGATCGCGGTCGTTGCAGTCGTCGGCGTAGACGTAGCCGTCGCCGTCGTTGTCGGCGTTCGGATCGAGCTGCCCCGCCACGTCGAAATCCCCCGCGAGGACGGCGTCGCTCGGCCCCGCGTCGGCCGGCCCGTTCTGCGCTTTGTCGACGCCCGCGCCGCACGCCGCAAGGCCGACGACGGCGAGGGCGGCGGCGAGGATCCGGCGGCGGCGCATGACCTCTTGTGTAGCGGATCCGCGGCGGCGCGCCGGTCGCGAAACGTCCTCGGTGCGCGAGGGGCCGCGATGCCCTAATTTGCTGCCTCCCGTCGTGCCCTCTCGCCGCTCGCCCGAGCCCACGCCCGTCGATGCGCCCCTTTACGCGCGTCTTTACACGCGCCTTGACGCGCGCCGTCTTGCCGCCGCGCTCGCACCCTCGCTCCTCGTGCTGGCGGGGGTGCACTGCCGCAAGAGCCCGGCCGCCGAGCTGGCGCCCGCCAACCCGATGGCCGCGTCCGCCGCGCCTGCCGCCGCGCTCTCGGACCTCGCGCGCGTCGACGCGACGCCGAGCGACGCGGACTCCGAGGCGAGCACCGACGCAGGTGCGCCCCCTCGGCTCGGGGCCAAGTCGCAGCTCGTCTTCGTGTACGGCGAGCCGCGCAAGACGTCGCTGCGGCAGGGCTACCTGCGCGCCGGGGCGATCGTGGAGCGCGACGCCGAGCCCGCAGGCGACGAGCGCTGCCCCTTGAGCTGGTATTCGATCCGGCCCAGAGGCTACGTCTGCGTGAGCGACGGCGCGTCGATCGACCCCGACGCCGATCCGTTCTTCAAGATGGTGGTGCGCCGCCCCGACCTGAAGGCGCCGCTGCCGTACGCGTACGGCGTCGCGAAGAACTCGATGTCGCCGTTCTACACGCGCATCCCGACGCGCAAGGAGGCGGGGCCGTTCGAGTACGACGTCGACGACGCCTACGCGCGCTCGCAACGCGCGCTGAAGGCGCCGGTCGGTGACGCGGGGCCCGAGTACGACGCGGGCGTGTGGGCCGACGGACCGCCCTGGTTTCTGCAAGACGGCGGCGTGGTGCCGAACGTCAGCGGCCTCGTCGCCTCGACGCGCGCGCTGCACGTCGGCAGGCCGAAGACCAAGGAGGGGTTCGCGATCGTCTCGTCGTTCGTCTCGGGCCCCGCCGGCGCGCCGCCCGACGGCGGCCCCGACGATCGCCGCTACGATCTCACGACCGACTACCTGCTGCTGCCGCACGATCGGCTGCGTGAGGTGCGCCCCTCGCAGTTTCACGGCGCGACGCTCGACGAGCAGCACGGCCTGCCGGTCGCGTTCGTGAGGCCGCGCCGGCGCACGACGCCGCTGCGCCTCGAGGGGGAGCGGGGCGAGAAGCTGCTCGCCGACGCGACGCCCGCGCCCCCGCGCACGCTCTTCTTCCTGAACGGCCAGAGCAAGTGGATCGCGGGGAGCGAGCACTGGGGCACCACCGACGGCCGCTGGGTGAAGGCGGCCGATCTCGTGCGCGTCGAGGCGCCGAAGATCCTCCCGGGGTTCGCGCACAAGGGCGACAAGTGGATCGACGTCTCGATCGCGCGCCAGTCGCTCATCGCGTTCGAGGGGGACAAGCCGGTCTACGTGACGCTCGTCTCGACGGGGCGCGACGGGCTCGGCGACGCCGAGAGCACGCACGCGACGATTCGAGGGGTCTACCGGATCCACACCAAGCACGCGACGGTCACCATGGCCTCGAGCGAGGTCGGCGAGGCCTTCAGCCTGCGCGACGTGCCGTACGTGATGTACTTCGAGAGCGGCTACGCGCTGCACGGAGCCTACTGGCACGACGGCTTCGGCGAGCCGCGCAGCCACGGCTGCATCAACCTGCCCGAGATCGACGCGAGCTGGCTCTTCGCGTGGACGGGCCCAGAGCTGCCCGAGGGGTGGCACGGCGTCTTCGCGCGCCCCATGACGAGCGGGACGCAGATTTGGATTCACCCGTGACGGCGCAGCCCGCGCGCGTCGCCCCGGTCACGCGAGCCGCAACAGGCCCCGCCGCTCGGCGAGCAGGATCGCCGCGACGTGCACGCCGTGGACGATCGCGCCCGACTCGATCTCCGCGAGCACCGAGCGCGCCGGCACGATGGCGACCGAGATGTTCTCGGACGGGTCCATCTGCTGCGCCGCGACGCGACGGGCTCGCCGGGCGACCCAGAAGTGCGCGCGCGTGGTCGCGCGGTTCGGCTCGGTCGCGACCTCGATCAGCGGCGACCACTCCTCGCTCGCGTAGCCGGTCTCTTCGAGCAGCTCTCGGCGCGCGGCGCGCTCGGGCGCCTCCCCCTGCTCGATCACCCCCGCCGGCAGCTCGCGGCTCGTGCGCGCGACGCCGTGCCGGTACTGGTCCACCAGCACGAGCTCGAAGGCCTCGGTGATCGCGAGCACCGCGACCCAATTCGGCATCTCGAGCAGGTGGAACTGGTCGATCTCGCCGCCGTGCGGCAGGGCGATGCGCTGCTCCTGCACGCGCAGCCACCGGCGTTCGACGATCGTGCGGCTCTCGAGGACGCGCCACGGCTTCATTGCGCGCGCAGCATACTTCACCCGAGGAAGCAGCCGCCGAGGCCGCGGTAGGTCTCGGCGCGCCCCTCGACGCGATCGCCGCGCAGAAGCCAGTAGTGGGGCACGTGCTCGGCGAGCTCGCCGGCCTTGGCGTGCCGGAAGAAGATCGGATCGCCGATCGCGATCGAGGCCTCGCGCCCGACGGCGAGCGGCGTCTGCACCTCGCCCGCCCCCTCGAGCGACAAGAGCGAGAGCCCCTCGGGGAGCGCCGCGATCGGCAGCCGATCGCGCCCCGCCGGCCCCGAGGCGACGAGGCCGCCGCCGGCGCACGT
This sequence comes from Myxococcales bacterium, assembly GCA_021783935.1. Classification (GTDB taxonomy): domain Bacteria; phylum Myxococcota_A; class Polyangia; order Polyangiales; family JADJMO01; genus CAIXWQ01. The sequence goes on from JAJXTK010000033.1 coordinate 13,413, forward strand.
CACGATGCCGGGTGCCGGCGCGCGAGTGACCAGGAGCGCGAAGTAGGCCGCGGGGGTGAGCGGCAGCCCTTCGTAGCGATCGAAGAGGTGGCTGCAGAGGAAGCCCGAGCCGACGGTGACCTCGGTGACGACCGGCTCCTCGCTCGAGGAGCCGAGGCTGCCGGTGCCGCCGGCGTTCACGATGGAGAGCTCGGCCCGCTCGCCGACGAGCGCGTCGACGACCTCGGCGCGGCGCGCGGCGACGTCGATGCGCGACAGCGCCTTGAGCGCGCGCTTGTGGAGCGCGTCGTCGGAGACGCCCGCGATCTGGGCCTCGTAGGCCATCACCCCGCGCACGCGCAGCGCCTCGGTCCCCGCGATCGCGCGATAGAGGGCCTTCGCCTGAGCGACGCTGCGCAGCGGGCTCCGACGCACGCCGAGGTGCACGCCCCGCTCACCGAGCGGCCTGAAGCTCACGTCGACGTCGAGGACGATCGAGAGCGTGGTCCCGTGCGCGCGGGCGGCGCGCGAGAGCACCCCGAGCTGCCGGACGTCGTCGACGGCGATGGCGAGCTTCACCCCGCGCGCGGCGGCGCGCGCGAGCAGCTCGGCGTCCTGCGGCTGCGCGGTCGGGTAGGCGAGCAGCAGGTCGTCGAAGCCTTGGTCGGCGAGGAACGCCGTCTCGGCGGCGTCGTAGGTCATCAGGCCGCTGGCGAGCGCGGGGCCGAGCCGCTCGAGGATCCGCCGCAAGAGCGCGGGCGAGCGCACCGACTTCGTCGCGATGCGCAGCCGCTTGCCGTGCGGGCGCACCTTCTCGGCGATCGCGTCGACGTTGGCCTCGAGCGCGTCGAGATCGACGAGCGCGAGCGGCAGGCGCTCGCCGCCGATCGCGCGTCTGAACCGTTCGTAGCGGGCGCGCGCGGGCTCCACCGGCGCGAGCGTAGCTCAACGATGCCGCGCGACCACCGCCTCGAGCCGATCGAGCGCGCGCGCGAGCACCTCCTCCGACGGGCCGAACGAGAAGCGGATGTGGTTGCGGAAGCGCGAGGCGCGACCCGCGCGGCGCTTGCCGGGGTTCACGTCGAAGAACTCGCCGGGGACGCAGATGACCTTCTCGGCGAGCGCGGCGCGGAAGAACGACTGGCCGTCGGCGATCCCCTCCGGCAGGTTCGCGACCGATCCCCAAACGTAGAACGTCCCCTCGGGCTCGACGTCGATCGCGACGCCGAGCTTGCGCAGCCCGTCGATCATCAAGCGGCGCTTGCTCGAGAAGCTGCGCTGGATCGCCGCCGTCTCGGCGCGCACGTGCTCCTCGTCCATCAGCTGGATCGCCGCGCGCTGCATCGGCTTGCTGCCGCCGCCGTCGAGGAAGCTGCCGGCGCTGGCGACGGCCTCGATGATCGCCTTGGGGCCGACCGTCCAGGTCACGCGCCACCCCGGATAGCGCCAGTTCTTGGTGAGGCCGTCGAAGATGAGCACCGGATCGCGATCGACGTCGCCGACGTAGCGCGCCGCGCTCTCCATGAGCGGCTGCGGGTGCGCGGGGTCCGAGCCCTCGACATACATATAATGACTATAGAACTCGTCCACGAGCAGCGCGCAGTCGAGCTCGTCGGCCGTGCGCACCCACGCCGCGAGGTCCTCGCCGCGCACGTGCTTGCCGGTCGGGTTGCACGGGTTCGACAGGAGCACCGCCGACAGCCCGCGCCCCAGGATCTCGCGCCGCAGATCGCCGACCGAGAAGCCGTAGCCGCGCTCGCCCTCGAGCAGGATCGGGATCGCGGCGAAGTTGCCGAACACGTCGAGCAGCTCCTCGTACGCGGTGTAGTCCGGCAGGAAGTGCCCGAGGTTGATCTGCCCGAGCGAGGCCGCCGCGCGCGTGAGCGCCGCGCGACCGCCGCCCGAGACCGCGACGTTCTCCGCGCTGTACTTCGAGGCGAGGCCGCGCCGGTAGACGCGGTTGTACAGCTCGGCGATCGCCTCGCGCAGCTCCCAGAGCCCCGCGACGGGCGCGTACTCCTGGTCGTCGTTCGCGATCGACACGGCGTCGAGGCGCGGCGGCGCGCCCGGCAGCGGGCCCGTCTCGGGCTGCCCTTGACCGAGGTTGCACCACTCGGGGTTGCCGTACGAGAAGCCGAGCTTCGCGGCCTCGGTCGTGACGTAGATGACGCCCGTCCGCGGCACGGGACGAAACGCGCTGAAGGCGCGGTCGAGGGGGGCGGGGGCCGGGGGCGGGGTCGGGCTTGCCATCGGTTTGAGGCCGGCAGCTCTACCAGCGAACGGGCCGCCGGTGTACCGGCGCCCACGCTCCCGCCCGAGGTGCCGCCATGCGACCGCGACCGCTCCGAATCGCCGCCCTGAACGCCGCCCTCGCCCTCGCCCTCTCGGCGTGCGGCGGCGGCGCGGCGCCGAACGCGCCCGACTCCCCCGCCGTCGAGGCCCAGGCCAAGGTCGCCTACGACGGCGCCCGCGCGAGCGACGATCCCCAAGCGCTCCTCGACGTCCATCAGCGCTTCCCGAAGGCCCCTTCGGGCAAGAAGGCGCTCTTCCTCGCCGTCGATCGCCTCTCGACCGAGGCCGAGAAGCTCGCCAAGGGGTGCAAGGACGACGAGGCCCGCAAGATCCTCACGACGATCGCCGGCTACGTCACCGACGAGCCCTCGGTCGACGAGAAGGTCGACGCGCTCAAGGAGAAGGTCGAGAAGAACCGGCGCCGCTGCCGCATGGCGACGCTCGACGAGGCGATCGAGGCCGCCGTAAAGGCGTGGGACTGGCCGAAGGTCTTCACGCTCGTCGACGACGAGCAGCTGCCCAAGGACCTCGACGCCAAGACCGTCGAGCGCAAGCGCGCGGAGCTCAAGAAGCAGTGGCTTCGCGCGATCGACAAGACGGTCTCCGAGATCGTGAAGCGCCGCTCGGCGGGGCTCGTGATCGACGACTACCGGCAGGCGTGGCTCGCCGCGATCGATCCCAAGGGGTACCCGGAGGACCTGCGCGACGAGCTCACGACGCGCGCGAGCACGATCGCCGGCGCGATGCTCGTCTTCGACAAGCTCGACGGCGGCTCGCTGGTCGATCCGCCGCAGCGCTACTGGACCTTCGGCGAGGTGAAGGTCCGAACGACGAGCGCGCCGGAGTCCGAGGGCAAGCAGCTGCCGCAGGGGCTGCCGTTCATGGTCGTCGCGCAGGGGAAGCTCGGCGCCGACCTGATGCTGGTCGTCGGTCAGCCTGACGGCGACGAGCTGCAGCGGCTCGGATCGATCCAGTTCCTGGTGCCCGACAAGCACGCCAAGACGTGGGACACGCGCATGCTCCTGCCGACGACGCTCGCCGGCGCGCGCGTGCTGGTGCCCGCCGCGCCGGGCTCGAGGGAGCTCGCCTTCGCCGACGTCGTCGAGGAGAAGGACGGCGCGATCGTCGTCACCCTCGTCGGCAGGACCCAGCGCGTGAAGCTCAAGAAGGGCGAGCTGCGCGCCTTCTACCTGCCCGCGGGCACGGCCGTGAAGGTGTCGAGCGCCGGGACGTGGAAGAGGGGGGAGATCGCCGCCGACGCGACCGACGGCGACGCGGTCTCGGTGAAGCTCGACGGCGCGGCGGCCACGGCGAAGGTCTCGGAGGTGCGCGTCGAGCGCGGCGCGCTGCCCAAGATCCCTACGGACTGAGCGCTTGGCGTGGCGCGGCGCCCGGCGCTAGAGCGCGAGCGTCCGCAGCGTGATGCGCGCGGCGAGCGGCGAGTCGGTGCTCCCCTCCTGGCACACCATGAGGGCCCCCCGCGCGCTCGTCGGCAGCACGAAGGGGCAGCGATCGGCGGCGAGCGTGGCGGCGTCCGGCGGCAGCGCGACCGGCGCCGACGGGGTGCCGGCGAGCGCGAGCGTCGCGCCCGACTTCGAATCGCGGAGGATCGGCCCCTCACCCGCGACGCGAAAGGCGTTGAGGGTGGGCGCTTGCTGCCAGCCGCCGCCGACGTCGAGCCAACGCGCCGCGCTCCCCTTGCCCGACATCGACGCGATCAGCGCGGCCCCCTGGAACGTCGGGACGAGCACCAGATCCTGCACCGAGTAGGGGGCGAGCAGCGGCAGATCGATGACCTCGCCGAGCCCGCCGACCGCGACGATCGAGAAGATCTGCGCGGCGATCGACACCTTCGGCCCCGAGTTCGCGAGCAGGTAGAGCCCACCCCCCTTGCGCTGCACCGCGAGCCACCGCGCGCTGCCGAGCGCGCCGTAGTGGTGCTCGGTGCCGTCGACGAGCGACCACGCCTCGTCGACCGTCGCCGTCGCGAGATCGATCGTGGCCGTCGCGATCGCCTCCTCGCGATCCGCGCGCGGCACGTAGAAGGCGCGCGCCTTGCCCGGCTTGCCCGAGATCGACGTGAGCGCGACGGTGCCGCCCGAGGAGTCGCCGCGCGGCACGCCGAGCGCGACGCTCGCACCGGCCTTCGGGCCGGTCGCGATCAACACGCGGCCGTCGCGCAGCGCGATCGCCCAGTTGCCGCCCGTGCGCGCGGCGCGCGGCACCGGCGCCCGCGGCCAGGCGAGCTCCTCGAGCTTCGCGGCGTCCCACGGCATCGGCGTCGGCGCCCCGCGCAGCGCGCCGTCGGCGCCAACGCGCGTGACCTGCAAGACGCCGGCGTCGACCGCGAGCACGAGCCCCTCGCCCCCTTCGC
>JAJXTK010000590.1 GCA_021783935.1 Myxococcales bacterium
CCGCGCGCGCACGCTGGTGAGCGGCGGCGCGGCGGCGCCGCAGCAGCTCGAGGACGTGCACCGCGCGCTCGACGTCGCCCGCGCGCAGCAGGTCGCCGCCGGCGCGCAGGCCGCGGGCTCGAGCGCGATGGGGGTCGACGCCCGCACCGCCTTCGCCGCGCTCGCCGTGGCCAGGGCCCAGCTCGCCGCCGCCAAGGTGCGCCTCGCGCAGACGCGCGTGGTGGCGCTGCAGGACGGCGTGGTGCTCACGCGGCAGGTCGAGCCGGGCGACGTGGTCACCCCGGCGCGCCCGCTGCTCACGCTCGCCATCGGCGGCGAGACGCGCCTCTCGATCCAGCCCGACGAGCGCGACCTCGCCCTCGTGCACCTCGGGCAGCGCGCGCGCGCCTCGGCCGACGCGTTCCCCGAGCAGACGTTCGACGCCGAGGTGAGCTACGTCGCGCCGTCGATCGAGCAGCAGCGCGGCACCGTGGAGGTGCGCCTGCGGGTGCCGAGCCCGCCTGCGTACCTGCGCCCCGACATGACCGTCTCGGTCGACCTCGCCGTCGCGAGCAAGCGCGCGGCGCTCGTCGTCCCCTTCGAGGCGGTGCGCGGCCTGGCGACGCCGCGCCCCTGGGCGCTGGTGGTCAGCGGCGGGCGCGCCGTGCGCCGTGACCTCGCCCTCGGCATCCGCGGCGAGGGGTCGGTCGAGATCCTCTCCGGCGTCGGCGAGGGGGACGCGGTGATCGTCGCCGACGGCCAGCGCCTCGCGGCGGGGCAGCGGGTGCGCGCGATCCGCGCGCAGCCGAGGGACTGAGCGATGCCCTTCGAGTGGTACGTCGCGCTCCGGTACCTGCGTGAAGGGCGCGCGCAGACGGCGCTCATCCTCGCGGCCGTGTCGGTCGGCGTGAGCGTGATCATCTTCCTGTCGGCGTTGATCGACGGGCTGCAGGCGAGCCTCATCAAGCAGACCCTCGGCAGCCAGCCGCACGTCACGCTGGTCGCCCACGAGATCCTCGCGCGCCCCCTCGCGCCGAAGGAGATCACCGCCGCCACGACCGTCGAGCGATCGCCGCAGCCGATCCGCTCGATCGATCGCTGGCAGACCGTGCTCGATCAGGTCGAGCGGGTCCCCGGCGTGCTCGCCGCCTCCCCCGCGGTGCAGGGGCCGGCCTTCGCGACCCGCGGCGGCGCCGACGAGCCCGTGCTCGTGCGCGGCGTCGACCCGGAGCGCTTCCTCGCAGTGATCGACCTGCGCCCGAAGATCGTGGCCGGCCGCTTCCGCGTCGCCGGCGACGGCGCGGTCGTCGGGCGCGGCCTCGCGGAGCTGCTCGGCGTGCGCCTCGGCGACAAGATCCGCCTCGGCACCGTCGACGGCCGCGAGGCGATGGTCACCGTCGCGGGCATCTTCGATCTCGGCAACAAGGAGGTGAACGAGCGCTGGGCGCTGGTGTCGCTGCGCCAAGCGCAGAGCCTCTTCGAGCTGCCGGGCGGCGCCTCGACCATCGAGCTGCGCGTCGCGGAGGTGTTCGAGGCCGAGCGGATCGCCGGCGAGGTCGCCGATCTCACCGGCCTCGAGGCCGACAGCTGGATGAAGGTCAACGCGCAGCTCTTGGTCGGGCTGCGGAGCCAAGACAGCTCCAAGCTCATGATCCAGGTCTTCGTGGTGATCGCGGTGATGCTCGGCATCGCCAGCGTGCTCATCGTGTCGGTCGTCCAGAAGTCGCGCGAGATCGGCATCCTGCGCGCGGTCGGCACCAGCTCGGGGCGCGTGCTGCGCATCTTCCTCATCGAGGGGGGGGTCGTCGGCGTGGTCGGCTCGCTGGTCGGCTCCGCGCTCGGCACCGTCTTCTCGCTCTTCTTCGAGCACCTCGCGAGCAACCCCGACGGCTCGCCGACCTTCCCCGTCGATCTGCGGCCGGGGCTGTTCTTGGCCGCCTCCGCGCTCGCCACCGGGATCGGCCTGCTCGCCGCCGTGGTGCCCGCGCGGCGCGCCGCGCGTCTCGATCCGGCCACCGCGATCCGCCATGGCTGACGCGCCGCCGGTCTGTCGCGTGGAAGGGGTCGTGAAGGACTACGGCGACGGCGTCGTCACGCGCGTGCTGCACGGCATCGACCTCGAGCTCCGCGCCGGCGAGCTCGTGGCGCTCATCGGCCCCTCGGGCTCCGGCAAGAGCACGCTGCTCAACATCATCGGCCTGCTCGATCGCCCGACCGCCGGGCGCGTGGTGCTCGGCGGGCGCGACGCCACCGGCCTCGACGACGCCGGGCTGACCGCGCTGCGCGGGCGCACCCTCGGCTTCATCTTCCAGTTCCACCACCTGCTGCCGGCCTTCACCGCGACCGAGAACGTCATGCTGCCGGCCTACGCCGAGCAAGGCTTCCCGACTGCGGCCATGAGGCAGCGGGCGCGCGCGCTGCTCGAGGCGGTGGGGCTCGGCCACAAGCTCGACGCGCGGGTGACCGAGCTCTCGGGCGGGCAGCAGCAGCGCGTGGCGGTGGCCCGCGCGCTGGCCCACGAGCCGAGGCTGGTGCTGGCCGACGAGCCGACCGGCAACCTCGACACCGAGGCGGCGCACGAGGTCTTCGCGCTGATGCGCCGCTTCAACCGCGAGCGCCACACGACCTTCCTCGTAGTCACCCACGACGGGCGCATCGCCGAGCGCTGCGATCGCGTGCTCGAGATCCTCGACGGGCGCATCCGCGCGGGCGAGTGAGCCGCGACGAGGCGAGCGCCTCTACGCCGCCTCGGCCGCCCCCTCGCCGCTCTCGCCGAGGCGACGCAGCCGACGCAGCCCGTGCGCCCAGAGCTTGCGGAAGCGTCGCTCGAGGTAGAGCCGCTCGAGCATCGGCGCGAGGAGCGGCAGCCACTTCGCCTCGAGCCGCTCGTAGCCGAAGACGATGACGCCGTCGTCGGTGGGCTCGAAGCTCACCTCCCCCTCGCCTTCGAAGAAGCCCGCGATCTTCCACGCGACGCGGCGGTAGGGGTCCTCGCGCGTGATCTTCGCGCGCAGCGGCACGGGGAAGCCAGCGAGCGACAGCGAGAACCAGCCGTCGGCCAAAGGCGCGACCTTGCCGAAGACGCCGCTCACGCACGCCCAGGACTCGGGCGAGCGGAAGCACGCGTACGCCTCCGCGGGGGACATCTTCACCGACTGTTCGAATTCGATGCGCATGGCTTGCCTCACGCGCGGCGAAGGCCGCGCTCCTGTGCGTCGAGCACGGCGCGGACGGCCGTGTCGATGAGCTCGTCGATCTGCGCGGGCGGCGGCTTGGCCGCTTGCACGTAGCGCTTGAGCGTGCCCTGCGGCACGTCGATGACCGCGAAGCGCACGCGCCGCAGGTTCGCCGCGCTGGCGCCGCCGAAGCGACGTCGCGTGTACGCGCGCAGGCCGTCGGCCATGGCGGCCAGCGCGCGCTGCGCCCGCTCGTGAACCGCGTCGGGCCACTCGCCCGGCACGAAGTCCTCGTGCCGATGCAGGAGGAACACGCGCGCCTCGATCGGGTGCTCGCGCGTCCAGCTCGCCCAGAAGCGCGCCGCCGCCGGGCCCGCCTCCTTCGCGTCGGCGCCGGCGAGGACGGCGAGAAACCCCACGTTGAAGCGCTCGACGACGCTGAGCCAGAGCTCTGCGAGCAAGAGCTCGCGCGAGGGGTAGCGGTGGTAGATGGAGCCGGTCGGCGCCCCGAGGCGCGCGGCGATGGCGCCGATGGTCGCGGCGCGCGGGCCCCCCTCCGAGACGAGCTCGAGGGTGGCGCGCGCGATGCTCGCGCGATCGAAGGCGGGGCGGCGTCCCATGGCGAATTAGAATATGGGTTCTAGAACACGGGTGCGCAAGGGCGGCTCGGCCGTGGGGGGGGCGGCGTCGGTTGCGGCAGCGGCGTCGGCAGCGGCGTCGGCAGCGGCAGCGGCACCGCCAACGGCAACGGCATCGGCCACGGCCTCGGCCACGGCACCGGCCCCGGCCTCGGCACCGGCACCGGCGCCGGCCTCGGCACCGGCCACGGCTCCGGCCCCGGCGCCGCGTTCGACGCCGGGGCCTCGCGACTACCGCTACCCGAGCCGCCAGAGCATCGCCGCGATGCGCGAGCCGAGCGTGAGGATCGCCTGCGCCTCGCCCGC
>JAJXTK010000591.1 GCA_021783935.1 Myxococcales bacterium
TTGCCGCCAAGCTTCGCTCCCGCGTCACCTACTTCCGGTCGGCCCCGCGCCGATGCTCTGCTCCTCTCGCGACCCCTCCTACCGCATCGACATCGCCGCGCGTCACATCGACACGACGGCTCGGCGCGGGAGGGGCCGCGGCCAGAGGGCGCGGGACATCACGGAGGCGGCGCGAAGAGCGGGGGAATTGGGGCGGAGAGGGCGAGCGCTAACATGGTGGGCACGTGCGTCGTCGCCGCGGGCGACCCGCTCACCGAGCCGGTCGAGTGCACGAACCTCGCGGGTACCGACGCGTTGGTCGTCGAGCAGAACGTGGTGTTCGGGCACTTCGCCGCTGAGGGGTGGCGCGGGCTGGGGCCGAACTTCAATGGCGAGCTCGGAGACGGGACGACCACGCCTCGGGCGAGCTTCGTCGCTCCGCTCGGGCTGCCGAGGCCGATCGCGCAGCTCTCGGCCGCCTCGACGACGTGCGCGGTGTTGACCGACGGCTCGGCGATGTGTTGGGGCTACAACTTGGAGGGACAAGTCGGCGACGGCACGACGACCCAGCGCCTCGTGCCCGTACCCGTGCCGGGGATCCACGCCGCGTCCATCCATACGAGCACCTGGGCGACCTGTGCGCGGATGCTGGATCGCACCGTGCGCTGCTGGGGTGACAACACCTACGGCCTCGTCGGCGACGGCACGACGACGGGGAGGCTCTCGCCCACGCCCGTCGTCGGGCTCGACTCGGTCGTGGAGCTGGGCATCGGCGACATGCAGCACGGCAACGTTCTGACGCCTGTCGCTCGTGTCATCGGCGTAGTGCGACCACGCGTACGCCCGCGTCACCTTCGGGTGGCCGATACGGTCGAAGACCGCGACCTCGCCCTTCCAGACCGTTCGTGGTCGCTCATCAGCACGCCCGTAGATTTCATTGCGAACAGATCGAATTTGCGCAGGACGGCCAGGACCTGTCCGCGTAGCGCGTGCAGATCGACGGCGCCATGCATTCGGGCTCCTGCCCGCATACGCATTGGTCGAGACCCGAGCCGTAACACATCGTGCCATTCACGCAGGCGCCGCCGAAGCACGTGGCAACGACTCCGTACGCATCTGCCGGTTTGAACTGCGAAAAATACGACTCGCAATCGCTATCGAATTTGCACGGGTGCCGTTCGCCGGAAGGAAACCCTGTCTCGATGCATATGGCCGGGAGTGAAGAATCCTGCGACGCGTCGTTTGCGCTGCTGTCAGCTCCATCGCCGCCGATTGGCGCGATCCGCCCGCCACATGCAACCGTCAGGATGCCCCCGAGAACGAGCGCGACCCCTGCTAGTTTGGCGCGCATCGAGACGGAACGCATTGGGGAGTCGATTGGCCCGGCATCATCGCACACACGTCGGTGCCGCCGCAGTTCGGGTATCCGCCGCAGGTGCAATCGGCTAGGCCCGTCGAGAGAAGAATGCAGTGATCGCCCGCCTGGCAGAACCCGTCGGGACCACAGACGGTCATGACCCTTGAGGCGGACGCAGGTAGATACGGGGTCAAGAACGCCACGCAGTCGGCGTCGGTCGAACAAGTAGGTAGAGGAACGCTCGGGTATTTCGGGAGGCTTCCGCAATTGAGCGGGGCGCCTCCGGTATCCGTGTTGTTTCCTCCACCGTCGTTCGACACGTCGGCCACGGTGATGCTGGAATCGGTGATCCCCGTGCCGGTGTCGGCGGAAGCCGTGTCACCGGCATCGGCCGACGTCGTAGCGATCGCTCCGCCGCATCCGACGCTCGATGCCAACGACAGTGTGACCAGGAAGCAGGCGCCGCCGATGCGATTGCTCATGGCGCAAAACCTACCGTCGTCGTGAAAACCTCGGGGCCAGTGGCAGTTCCGAGAGGGGTCGCGGCAGACCAGCCTAGGTGAAACTCCGACGATCCGGGCCATTCATTGACCGAGATTCCGTCGTAGTCTCCAAGCTCGCGCTGTGTCGGGTTCTTGTCCGTATTGTCCGTCAGTGCGGCTCCAAAACTCTCCAGGAAGACCGTGCCCCAGTTCCCGTCGGCCCCAGCAGCCGGGTTGGCGGAGCCACCGGCGACGCGTGCGACGCGCATGTCGGTCGAGTCTGACGTGTAGTAGCTCACCACGACATGGTTGCTGCTGTCGACTGCGATCGACGGATGCAGGACTGACTGCCCTTCGCCAATCGGTCTGAAAATGGCTCCGAGGTCGTTAACGTGGATCTGGTCGTCGCTGTAGGCAAGCGAGAGGGAGTCCTTCGATCCCTGCGTCAGGATCCAGGTCCGCCCGGTGACCTCCCTTGCCATGTCGAAGGCGCGGATGCCAACCTGATGCACCGCGTCTCCGGTCAGGACGCACAAGGGAAAATTCGGGGTGTGATTGATCCTGTCGCTGTGGTCGGACCACTCCCCACCGTAATCATCGGTGTGGACCAAGCCCCAAGACATAGCGATTGGATCGCCACAATTGGCGTAGTCCGCAGCCTGGAAGCCAACCGTCGCGTGCCCACCGCGAGCCCTAACCACGAGGCCCCCCTGACCCCGCGTGTCGGGGAAATTGTACTCCCGGAACATGTTGTCGATTCCGTGAGTTGGATACGGCATGTGAAGCTGCCCGTTGCGGATTGTCATTCCCCCGCGGTAGCAGCCTCCATACGTCGTCCCTGGCCACTTCGACTTGAAACGCCAGGCGATGTGCAGCTCTTGCGGGCTGATGTTCCGGTCAAAGTCCGCCGTCGGTTGATCTACTTCGCCGCCGTTGCAGTCATCACCGTTGATGATGAGCGGATCGCCGAACGACTGGCCGCCGTCCGTAGAGACGAGGGCGACGACCCATCTCGTCAAGGTAACCGGGCCCTGGTACGTATTGTCCGTCTCATCGAGCAACGTGACGTAGACAACATTGCCCCTTCCATCTGCCACTACCGTGGGGTCACCAGCCCACTTCATGGTGGACGACGGAAGGGGGATCGTGCGGCAACCAGTCGCCGTACTTGAGGGGGCGAAGTCACACCTCACGTCGCCGTGGAAGTTGTCGAAGTAGGCCCATCCGGAGTGGGACGAGCCAAACGCCCCCCGGTCGTTGAAGGCGACGACCGTACTCGTCAGTAGGCCGATCGTCTGGCTCGCTACCGATGTTTCGCTCGCCCTGCCGACGTCGACGGCAGGGAGGGTCGCTGTGAGCGTTTGTGGGCACCCCGAGAAGCCAGATAGCAGCGTTCCGAAGGCTGCGATCGCCGCAACTGTTCTTGCTCGCTGAATGGTCTTGCTCATCGAGGACACTCCTTCGCGTCGGTGGAGGGCGTGGCTGGGCCGACTGCCGAGCCGTACCCGTAGTGCTCGGGAAGCACAACGGTTCCGAGCCCTGTCTCCGAAGGGCTACGTTCGGAACGGATGGTGAAAAGGGAGCAACAGGGAGAGCTGCGAGAGCGCGCGCGGCGTCGACAAGGTGGTGGTGCGCGCGCTCGGCACGTGCAGCTACGTCCGCGCGAAGCAGAACGTGATTATCGAAGGCGCGACGGGCACGGGGAAGCGCTTCCTCGCGAGCGGGCTCGCGGGCACAGCATGTCGTGCCGGCATGCGCGCGCTGACGGTCCGCACGCCGCGCCTGCTCAACGAGCTCGCCGTGGCGCGCGGCGACGGCTCGTGCGCGGCCACGTTGCCGCGCATCGCGCGCGCCGACGTGCTCGTGCGCGACGACTTGCTCATCGCGCCGCTGAAGGATCAGGACCGACGCGATCTGCTGGAGGTGCTCGAGGATCGGTACGACCGCGGGTCGACGGTGATCACGTCGCAAGTGCCCTCGAGAACTTGGCACGACGCTCTCGGCGATCCCACCATCGCCGACGCGATCTTCGACCACGCGGTGCACAACGCGCACCTTGTCACGCTGCGCGGTCCGTCGATGCGAAAACGACAGGCAGTGACGAGCGAGTAGCCCCGACAACGCGAACATCCATCCGTCGCTCCGCTCCGACCGGGGCACACGGCGCCGGCGCAGCACAGGTGAGCCAGCGTCGCTCCGACGGCGAGAGCGGACGCCCAAATGCTCCGGACTGGGTGGTCAGGTCGGGCGGATTGCGCACCCGAAGGTT
>JAJXTK010000592.1 GCA_021783935.1 Myxococcales bacterium
CCGAGGGCGACGGACCCCTGTGTTGGCGGGCGTCGCCCGCCCTTCGGCCACCGGGGATCGCGACGTCGGAGCGGTTTTCGAGCAGCCCAAAGATCGACGAAGGGCCGATCTTCGCGAGCTGGGAACGGCCACATCGGCGGGTGTCCACCAATCGAGCCTGTTGACCCGCGTAACGGCGCGACAGCGTCAACTTGACGGCATCTTGGCGCCAGTCCTACAGTCCAAGTTCATGAAGATCGCGATCTCTATCTCCATCTCGTGTGCGTTGTTTGTTGGCGCGTGCGGTCGGGACGCGCCGAAGCCTTCGCCGGTCACGGTGTCCTCGCCGGCCGCGCCAGCTCCGGATCCTCGGAAGACCGCTCCGGTTCTCGACGCGCAGGCATTTGTGAACGAGGTGCACAACAACAGCGCACGCGCGGAAGACACCTATCGAGGCAAGTTCTTCTACGTCGTCGGCAAAGCGGATCTCCGGTATGCCGCCCAAGGCTCGATGTTTGTCGAGACGGCAGCCAATGAGCCCGATGAGGGGTCTGCCGGGGAACACCGTCTGGACTTTGTCTGCAAGACGGATGTAGCCGCTCTGAAGGCGCTCAACTCGGGGGATTGGGTCGCGGTGACAGGTACCGTTGACCTTCAGCGCCCGGGTGGCGAGCCCGCACGATACGTTCGGGACTGCATAGTCGAACGGTCTGGCCCGACACGCGAACAGGTGGACCGCCCGGCGAAGTAAGATGGCCACCAAGCGCGCCGTGAACGCAGGATCGAGTTACTGTCGCGACTGCGGGGGTGCCGTCACATCTCGCGGCGGATTGTCTTGGTGCGAGAACCTCGCACCACAGGTGAGTTGCGAGAACCTGACGATGCGCACTCGCACGCACTGCGAACACTGCGGCGAGCCAGTGCACGGCCTGGTGTCGACGCTCATCACCAAGCGCGCTGATCTGACGAGGTCACCGTCGCGTGATCGTTGCTCTTCGTCATCGTCAGGTTGGACGGCGACGAGGCGAACCGCGCGGGCAGCCACGGCGTTTGCGCCGGCTTCGCCGCGGAGGCCCCGGCAGGATTGTCTGCGCGTGCTCGCGCCGGGCGGCGAGTTCCCTGCGTGATCGCCGGCGCCGACGGAGTAGATCGCGGCCGTCGGAAAGGTGAAGGCTCAGGGCTGGTACCCCCGAGCCTTCGTGGCGTGCGGGTCGGAAAGCCGCGCACGCCGAGTGGAAGCGTGGAGTTGATTTCCGCGCATGTCCAGCCGCTCCGCGAAGGAGCGGGCGGCGCGTGGACGGACGATTCGGTCGGTGCGGGGTGTGCGGCGAGATCCACGTGTTCTGCGCGACGTGCGCGTCGGTGGGCGCGTGCTGCGTCGACTGCGTGTCGGAGCGCCGTCGACGGCAGAGCCGGGTGCGCAACCGCGCGTGGTCGAAGACGCCGAAGGGGCTGGCGTCGAACCGCAAGCGTCAGGAGCGATCTCGGGCGAAACGTCGTCGCGTAACGGACGCGACCTTGGCGGAGCCGGTGCCCATCGCGACACCGCCGTCGCCGTCGAGCTCCGCGTCGGAGCCGGCGCGCGAGAAGGCGGATGTTGGCGATGGAACGGAACGAAGCGGCGGCGGAATCGCCGTCGATCGATGCGCGCGATGCGGGCGCGTGCTCAGCGGCCATGTGCGTCCGAGCGAGTGGATCCCAGCACGGAGGGTCTCCGTGCGAGCGCCCCGGCAGCCTGGCCATCGAGGTCGCGGCGGACGGCGGCGAAGCGAGCCTGGTGCGCAGGCCGGTGACCGATGAGGAGGCGGCGAAGATCCTGAAGCTGCACCACGCGGAGCACTGGCCGGTCGGGACGATCGGCGCGCAGCTCGGGCGACATCACGACACGATCGAGCGGGTGCTCGCGCAGGCGGGGCTCGGCGTGAACAAGCAGTCGACGCGGGCGCGGCTGTTCGATGCGTACGTGCCCTTCATCAAGGAGACGCTCGAGAAGTACCCGCGACTGCGCGCGAGTCGGCTGTGGTCGATGGCGAAGGCGCGCGGGTACACGGGATCGAAGAGCGGCTTTCGCGCGATCGTGAGCCGGCTGCGACCGCGCCGCGCCGCCGAGGCGTACCTGCGTCGCGTGGTGCTCCCGGGGCAGGAGGCGCAGGTCGACTGGGCGCACTTCGGGAAGATCACGATCGGTCGCGCGACGCGGGATCTGTGGGCCTTCGTGATGGTGCTCTCGTACAGCCGCGTGCGTCTGCTTCGCTTCTCGCTGCGGGCGGCGATGCCGAGCTTCCTCGCGGGGCACGTCGAGGCGTTTCGCTTCTTCGGCGCGGTGCCGAGGGTGATCTTGTACGACAACCTCAAGAGCGCGGTGCTCGAGCGCGAGGGCGACGCGGTGCGCTTCCACCCGACGATGCTCGGGCTCGCGGGGCACTATCGCTTCGAGCCGCGGGCGTGCGCGCCCTACCGTCCGAACGAGAAGGGGCGGGTCGAGCGGGCGATCCGCGACGCCCGCGAGAACTTCTTCGCGGCGCGCACCTTCACGTCGATCGCGGACCTGAACGCGCAGGCGCGCGCGTGGTGCCTGGAGATCGCCAAGGAGCGGCGCGTGCCCGACGCACGGGAGACGACGTGCGAGGCGGCGTTCCTCGACGAGAAGTCGAAGATGATCGAGCTCGCGGGGGACGACTTCCCCGTCGAGGAGCGTGTCGAGGTGCGCGTCGGCAAGACGCCGTACGTCCGCTTCGACAGGAACGACTACAGCGTGCCGCACACGCACGTGCAGCGGAACCTGACCGTGCTCGCGACCGACGAGCGCGTGCGCGTCGTCGATCCCGAGTCGCCGATGGAGGTCCTCGCCGATCACGTGCGCACTTTCGATCGCGACCAGCGCGTCGAGTCGCCGGGGCACCTGCAGGCGCTCGTCGAGCAGAAGCGGCGCGCGCACCAGAGCCGCGGCTTCGATCGGCTCTTCGGCGTCGTGCCGTCCTCGCGGGCGATGATGGAGCGGCTCGCCGAGAGGGGCGCGAACCTCGGCGCCACGACCTCAGGGCTGCTCCAGCTCCTCGACCGCGTTGGCGCCGAGACGCTCGAGCGCGCCGTCGCGGAGGTCGTCGCGCACGACCAACCGAACCTGCGCGCGATCCACCACGTGATCGATCGGCTCCGCCACGAGGCGGGCCAGCCTCCGCCGCTGTCGGTCGTCGTGACCGCCGACGCGCGCGCCACGGCGCACGTGCGCCCGCACGCGCTCTCGACCTACGACCGACTCCACGTCGAGGAGGGCCGCGATGAAGACCGATGATCTCGCCGCGACGCTCAAGCGCCTTCGGCTCTTCGGGCTGCTCGCCCGCATCGATGAAATTCGCACCAAGCCGTGGCTCGAAGAGCTGCTCGCGATCGAGCTCGAAGAGAAGACGCGCCGCAGCCTCGCCCACCGCGTCCACATCGCCGGCATCGGCGCCTTCAAGCCGGTCACCGACTTCGACTGGAAGTGGCCGCGCAGGGTGGACCGAGCGCTGATCGACGATCTCTTCTCGCTCGACTTCATCGCCGAGGGCGTCAACGTCGTGCTGCTCGGCCCTAACGGCGTCGGCAAGACGATGCTCCTGCGGAACATCGCCCACCGCGCGCTGCTCGCCGGCCATACCGTCATCGTCCGCAGCGCCAGCGACCTGCTCGGCGACCTCATCCGACAGGAGTCTTCCGAGGCCCGTGCGAGGCGACTCGCCGTCTACGTCCGCGCCCACCTCTTGTGCATCGACGAGGTCGGCTACCTCTCCTACGACGCTCGCCACGCCGACCTCCTCTTCGAGGTCGTCACGCGTCGCTACGAGAAGGGGCGCTCGATTCTTCTGACCACGAACAGGCCCTTCGCCGAGTGGCCGACGACCTTCCCGAACGCCTCGTGCGTCGTCACGCTCGTCGACCGGCTCATGCACAAGTCCGAGATCGTGACCATCGACGGCGACAGCTACCGACTGCGCGAGGGTGGAGATCCAGCGACGGCACGATTTGATCGTGCGAACGTAACGCAATTATGGCGATGGCCCCGCAGGATTGCGGCGATCAGTGGTGTTGAGCGAGAGGGAAGGGATGACCGACGCGTTCGAGA
>JAJXTK010000034.1 GCA_021783935.1 Myxococcales bacterium
CCGGCGCAGCCGTATCAGGCGCGCGTCGCCTACGTCGGCGCGCTGAGCGACAACGCCACGTGCGCCCGTCCACAGGGCGAGGCAGCGCAGGCGCTCAGCTACCCGAAATCGATGGCGGCTGGCCCGGGCGGCCTCGTCTACGTCTCGGACCGCTTGGGCGTCCACGTCGTCGACTCGACGACGGGGAGCATCCGAGCCTTCGCGAACGTCGCGGGGCACGAGGTCACTGCCTCGCGTGGCCTCGCGGTCGGCGGCGACGGGGACGTCTACGTCGTCGACGGCGCCCGGAAGCGCGTGGAGGTGTTCTCCAAGGACGGCGCGTTCGTGCGAGACATCGGCAAGGACGGCGAGATGAGCAATCCGCAGGGCGTCGCCATCGACGGTGCGCGTGGCCGCCTGCTCGTCGCCGACGCCGCGCTCGGCGCGGTGGTGTGCTATGCGCTCGACGGCGCGCCGCTGCGCACGATCCGGGGGACGGACGCGCTGCCGCTCGGCGTGCCGACGCAGGTCGCCGTGAACTCCCTCGGCGAGGTGTTCGTCGTGCACCAGGGCGTGCCGCGCATCGTGATCTTCGACGCCGACGGCAACTACCTCCGCGGCTTCGGCCCTGACGGCGATCAGTCGGGCCAATTCGCGCGCCCCAAGGGGATCGCCATCGACAGCGAAGACCACGTCTACGTCACCGACGCGGCCTTCGACAACGTGCAGATCTTCGATCGGCTCGGGCAGTTGCTGCTGTTCTTCGGGCAAGGTGGCAATGGCAATGGTGAGTTCAACTTGCCATTCATGATGGCGATCGACGGCAACGATCGCATTTTCGTGGCCGATTACGGCAATCATCGCGTGCAGGTCCTCCAGTACCTGGGCGCGAAGTTCAACCGCTGACCCACGGCCGAATCGGAAGCAGGTGAGACCATGAGGAACGCACGAATCTTGATGTTGGGAACCGTGACGGCCGGGGCGCTTCTCGCCTCGACGAGCCAGTCGTCGAGCATCGTCGGCAGCAAGCACGACATGAGCGCCGCGGCGTGGAACACCACCAAGACGCTCTGTGGCACTTGCCACACGCCGCACAACGCGATCGCCGGTCAGCCCGCGCTGTGGAACCACCAGGTGACGACCGCGACCTACACCGTCTATACGTCGACGACGATGAACGCCGTCGTCGGGCAGCCGAGCGGCACCTCGAAGCTCTGTCTGAGCTGCCACGACGGCACGGTTGCCCTCGAGAATTTCGGCAGCGTCACGAGCGGAGCGAACTTCGTGACCGGCGTGAACAATCTCGGGACGAATCTATCGAACGATCACCCGATCAGCTTCACGTACGACACCGCGCTCGCGACGGCCGACGGGCAGCTCTTCGACCCTGCCACGGCACAATGGAACGGCGCGGGCAGCGGCACGATCGCCGCGAAGATGCTGTTTGGCGGGCAGGTGGAGTGCGCGTCGTGCCACAACCCGCACGACAACCAGTTCACGTTCTTCCTGAGGAAGAGCAACGCCGGATCGGCGCTCTGCCTGACCTGTCACAACAAGTAGCGACGCCGCCGACCGAGCGCGGCCGGCGCCGAGGTAATGGTGACAGGTGCATTCGCAGCGGAGACCCCGGCGCCGTTGGGGCTCGAGGCGAGCCGCCAGATGCTGCAGGTGCGCCGTGGCACCCTCCGCATCCACGAGCGGCGCATCGGATGGCTGCCCATGGAGCGCCTCGACGAGGCGTGAGCCGCCCTACGCGCGCGGCTTGAGCCCGTTGACCAGCACGTCGATCATCGTCGCGAGCTCCGCCTCGTCGTCCCAATCGGCCGACGGGCGCAGCACGAAGCGCACGAGCATGTAGCCGGCGGTCACCGTCATCGCGATGCGCACGAGCGACCGATGCGGCAGCGGGCGCAGCTCGCCGGCCTCCTCGAGCCCGGTGAGCACGCGCCCGAGGCGGGGCTCGACGTGCTTGCGGAAGACGTCGAGGAAGAGGGCCGCGAGGTCGGGGTGGGTGACCAGCGCCTGCGCGATGAGCTTCAGCTTGGCAGGGTTCTGCCGCACGAAGCCGAGGCGGTTGTGCATGAACGCCGAGAGCAGCTCGGCGACCGAGCCCCACTCGCGCGCGAGCGTCTCGCGCACGCCGCCAATCGCTTCCGGCACCAGGAGCTCGAGCGCGGCAGGGTTCAGCGTCGCCCCGAACAGACGATCCTTGGTGGCGAAGTGCGCGAAGAGCGTCTTCTCGGCGACCCCCGCGAGCTTCGCGATGGCCGCCGTGGTGGTCGCCGCGTAGCCCCGCGCGGCGAAGAGCTCGAGCGCGGCGGCGAGGATCCTCCGCTGGGTCTCGGTGGGCGGGGCGGCGATGGTCGGCCCGGCGATGGTCGGCCCGTGCGGGGGCTGACCGGCCGGCTGCGCCGCGAGGGGGACCGCGCGCTTCGACGTCACGAGCGAGACCTTGACACACGCGCGCCTAGGAGGCAAGTAAGTACTTACTAACCAAGGCTGATCTATGAAAAAGCAGCTGATCGCCGGCGTTCTGCTCGTGCTCGCGCTCTCCGTGGTGATCGCGTACCGGGTTCGCGCGCAGAGCGCCTACAAGCACGCCCCCTCGGGCGGCTCGGCGACGCTCGAGGGGACCGACCTCGTGGTCGCCACCAAGGTGGGCGGACGGCTCACCGAGGTGCTCGCGCAGGAGGGGGACTCGGTCGTCGCCGGGCAGATCGTGGCGCGCCTCGACTGCGACGATCAGCAGGCCACGCTCGACGTGGCCGAGGCGCGCGAGAGGCAGTCCGAGGCGCAGATCGCGCTCGCGAAGACCGGCGTGACCAACGCGAAGGAGGCCGCCGACGCCGCGCGCGCGCAGGTCGTCGTCGCCTCGGCGCGCACGACGTCGGTCGACGTGCAGCGCAAGCAGGCCGAGCGGGATCGCGCGCGCGCCGACACGCTCGCCTCCAGCGGCACGCTCCCCCAGGTCGAGCTCGATCGCGCTCAGACGGCCGCCAGTGGCCTCGCGGCCGAGGCCAACGCCGCCAAGGCGACGGTCGGGGCGGCGAGCCTCGCGGCGAAGGCGCAGGCCGCGGGCGTGCAGACGGCCGACGCGCAGGTCGACGTCGCCAAGACGGGGCTCGAGGCCGCGCAGGCGGACGTCAAGCGCGCGAAGATCTCGGTCGACGAGTGCGTGCTGCGCGCGCCGCACGCGGGCACGGTGGTCGATCGGCTGCACGAGCCCGGCGCGGTGCTAGCCCCGGGGGCGCGCGTGCTCACGCTGGTCGACCTCTCGACCATCAAGGCGGTCTTCTACCTGCCGAACGCCGAGCTCGCGCGCGCGCGCATCGGCGCGAAGGCGGAGGTGCGCGTCGACGCCTACCCGGACCGCGTCTTCGTCGGGGCGGTGCGCCGCGTGGCGAGCGAGGCCGAGTTCACGCCGCGCAACGTGCAGACGCGCGAGGATCGCGATCGGCTCGTGTACGCGGTCGAGATCGCGATCGACAACCCGAAATCGGAGCTCCGCGAGGGCATGCCCGCGGAGGTCGTGCTGCCGGGGACCAACCCGTGACCGACGATCGCGTCGCCGCGCCGCTGCTCGAGGCGCGCGGGGTCTATCGCCGGTTCGGCGCCGTACGGGCGCTCGACGGCGTCTCGCTCGCCGTGCGCCCCGGGGAGCTGCTGGGCCTGGTCGGACCGGATGGGGCCGGCAAGACGACGTTGATCCGCGCGCTCACGGGGCTCATCGACGTCGACGCCGGCGAGGCGCTCATCGACGGCGTTCCCTGGCGGCGCGCGTCGGGCGATGCGCGCGAGCAGCTCGGTTACATGCCGCAGCAGTTCGCGCTCTACGGCGATCTGTCGATCGACGAGAACCTGCGCTTCTTCGGCCACCTCTTCGGGCTCTCGCGCGCCGCGTTCGCCGAGCGCCGCGCGAGGCTGCTCGCGATCACCCAGCTCGAGAGGGCGCACGATCGCCCGGCCGCCAAGCTCTCGGGCGGCATGTACAAGAAGCTCGCGATCGCCTGTGCGCTCTTGCACCGCCCCCGGGTGCTCGTGCTCGACGAGCCGACCAACGGCGTCGATCCGGTGAGCCGGCGCGAGGTGTGGGCGCTGCTCTACGAGTTCGTCGCCGAGGGGATGGGGGTCATCGTCTCGACGCCGTACATGGACGAGGCCGCGCGCTGCGGGCGCGTGTGCCTCGTGTCGGGCGGCAAGGTGCTCACCGAGGGGGAGCCGACGGCGCTCGTGCGCGACTGCCGCGACGTCGTGCTCGAGGCGCGCGCGCCAGAACGCGCGCCGCTCGACGCCTTCCTCGAGGGGCACGCCGGCGTCGTCGCCGTCACCCCGGCCGGCGAGCGCATCCGCGCGCTGGTCGTCCCCGACGCCGCCGATCAGGTGCGCGAGGGGCTGCTCGCGCGTGGCGCCACCGTCGTCCGAAGCGTGCCCGACTTCGAGGATCTCTACTTCTCGCTCGCCGCGCGCGCCAAGGGCGCGAGGGAGGCTGCGTGAGCCCGATCCTCGAGGCGCGCGCGCTCTACAAGCGCTTCGGCGACTTCACCGCCGTGCGCGACGTCTCGTTCGAGGTCGCGCGCGGCGAGATCTTCGGCTACCTCGGCGCCAACGGCGCAGGAAAATCCACCACGATTCGCATCTTGTGCGGGCTGCTCACCCCCTCCGAGGGGCGCGCGATCGTCGCCGGTCACGACGTCGCCACGGACCCGGAGTCGGTGCGGCTGTCGGTCGGGTACATGTCGCAGAAGTTCTCGCTCTACCCCGACCTCACGGCGGCCGAGAACCTCGACTTCTTCGGCGGCGCCTATCGCATCCCGCGCAAGCCGCGCCTCGCACGCGCGCGAGAGCTGCTCGCCGAGGTCGGGCTGCGCGCCGACGATCGGCGCCCCGCGGGTGCGCTGCCGGGCGGCATGCGTCAGCGCCTCGCCCTGGTGACGGCGCTGATCCACGCGCCGCCGATCGTCTTCCTCGACGAGCCGACCGCCGGCGTCGATCCCGAGGCGCGGCGTAACTTCTGGCGCATCATCCGCACGCTCGCCGGCGAGGGGACGACCGTCTTCGTCACGACCCACTACATGGACGAGGCCGAGTACTGCGCGCGCGTCGGCCTGATGGTCGACGGCTCGCTGGTCGCCCTCGACACGCCGAGCGGCCTCAAGCGCGAGTTCGTCCCTGGCCGCACCTTCGCCCTGCGCGGCAGGCGCTTGCCCGAGGCCGCGCTCGCCGCGCTGCCGTACGTGCGCGCGGTCGAGCCATTCGGTGCGGGCCTGCACGTGCGCTGCGCCGACGACGCGCCCGGCGCCGAGGCGCTCGCGAGGGTCGCGCGCGAGGCGGGGGCCGACCAGCCGTCGGCCGAGGAGATCGCGCCGACGCTCGAGGACGTCTTCCTCGCGGTCGCAGGCAGGAAGGCGGCCGCATGAGCAGCCGCGGGCGCGCGGGCGCGGGCGTGCTTCGGCGCATCGTCGCGATCGCGCTCAAGGAGGTCATGCACATCTTCCGCGACCTCGGGACGCTCTACTTCGCGGTCGGCATGCCGCTCATCATGCTGGTGCTGTTCGGCTACGCGATCTCCTTCGACGTCGATCACATCCCGGTGGTGGTGGTCGATCAGGACCAGACGGCCGACAGCCGGCAGATCGTCGCGCGGCTGTTCTCTGGGCCGAGCTTCACGCGCGTCGGCGATCTGCGCACGGCGGAGGAGATCGAGCCGGCGCTGCGCCGCAGGCGGGCGAGCGTCGGCGTCGTGGTTCCCAAGGGGTTTTCGCGCGCGCTCGGGCGCGGAGAGACCGGCACGGTGCAGGTGCTCGTCGACGCGGCCGACAACGCGACCACGCAGACGGTGCTCGCGTCGGCCTCGCGCTTCACTGTGGTGGTCGATCAGGAGCTCGCGAACAAGGCGCTCGGTCCGAGCCCCGACCCGATCGAGGCTCGCGTGCGCGCGCTCTACAACCCGTCGGAGAAGTCGGCGCTCTTCCTGGTGCCGGGGCTCGTCGCGGTCATCCAGACCATGATGTCGGTGCTGCTCACGGCGCTCACCGTCGCGCGCGAGTGGGAGCGCGGCAGCATGGAGCAGCTGTTCGCGACGCCGGTGCGTCGCATCGAGATCGTCATCGGAAAGCTCGTCCCCTACTTTGGCGTGGCGATGATCCAGATGCTGCTCGTGCTCGCCGCGGGCACGTGGCTCTTCGGCGTGCCGATCCGCGGATCGATCCCGCTGCTCTTCGCCCTCTCGTCGCTCTTCCTCGTCGCCGGTCTCGGGCAGGGGCTCGTCATCAGCGTGCTGACCAAGAACCAGATGGTCGCGACGCAGGCCGCGGCGGTGACCTCGATGCTCCCGGCGGTGCTGCTCTCGGGCTTCATCATGCCGATCGACAACATGCCGCGCCCCTTGCAGATCGTCTCGAACGTGCTGCCGGTGCGGCACTTCATGCACGCGGTGCGCGGCATCATGCTGCGCGACGTGCAGCCACGCGATCTCGTCAAGGACGCGCTCGCGCTCACGATCTTCGCGGTCGTCGTGCTCGCGATCTCGACCGCGCGCTTTCGCCGGAGGATCGCGTGAAGGCGCGCGCCACCGTCTTCGCGACGCTCTTCGCGCTCATCCGCAAGGAGCTCCTGCAGGCGTTCCGCGACCCGCGCATGATGGCCGTGGTGCTCGGCATCCCGGTGCTGCAGCTCACCGTGCTCGGCTTCGCCGCGAACCTCGAGTTCAACCGCGCCGACACGATCGTGGTCGACGACGATCGCAGCCGCGAGAGCCGCGCGTTCGTCGACGGGCTCGCCGCCGACCGCACCTTCGTCGTGCACGCTGCCGCGACCGTCGGCGAGGCGATGGACGCGCTGCGCTCGATCACGGCGTCGGTGGCGGTCGTCGTGCCGCGCAACTACGGGCGCGACCTGCAGGCGGGCGACGCCGCGACCGTGCAGGTGCTCGTCGACGGCTCGGACCCGGTGCGCTCGGTCGCAGCGAGCGCCGCGGTCGAGTCGTACGCGCAGCTCGCCTCCGTGCAGGTCGCGCTCTCGAGGCTGCCGCCGGGCGCCGCGCCGGCGGTCGCGCGCGTGAGCCTCGAGCCGCGACTGCTCTACAACCCGTCGCTCAAGAGCCGGATCTTCATCGTGCCGGGGACCGGGGCGTCGATCCTGCTGATCGTGACCACGATCATCACGGCGATGGGGCTCGCGCGCGAGCGCGAGGTCGGCACGATGGAGCAGCTGCTCGTGACGCCGATCCGGCCGCTCGTGCTCATGATCGGCAAGACGGTCCCCTACGCGCTCTTCGGGCTCATCGACCAGGCGCTCATCCTGGTGGTCGGCACCTTCGTCTTCGACGTGCCCCTGCGCGGGTCGATCCCGCTGCTCTTCTTCGCGGCGCTCGTCTACCTCGTGAGCACCCTCGGCCTCGGGCTGGTGGTCGGCACCCTCGCGCGCACGCAGCAGCAGGCGCTGATGGGGGCCTTCTTCATCATCATCCCGGCCTTCCTCCTGTCGGGGATGATGACCCCGATCGAGGCGATGCCCGGCTGGGTGCAGCCCATCACGTGGCTGAACCCCGTCTGCTACTACATCGAGATCCTCCGCTCGATCCTGCTGCGCGGGGCGACGCTGGCCGACATCGCGGCGCCGCTGCAGCGGCTCGCCATGCTCGCCGTCGGGCTGATGGCGGTCGCGGTGGTGCGCTTCCGGCGCACGTTGGCGTAGCCGCGGGCGCGCGGAGGCTGCGGCCACAAAGGCTGCGGACGCCGCGTTGATGCGATGACGGCTCGACAGACGGCCCCTCGCCGCACACGATGGCCCGCCATGACCACGACCTACACGGTGACCTACTTCGATGCTCGCGGGCGCGCCGAGCCGATCCGCTTGCTGCTCTCGTATGCCGGCGTTCCTTTCGAGGATCGCGGCATGTCCCCCGACGAGTGGGCGAAGGCGAAGGCAGATTCGCCGCTCGGGCAGCTGCCGTTCCTCACCGAGCGGCGCGACGGCGAGACGCGCGTGATCCCCGAGAGCATGGCGATCTTGCGCCACCTCGCGCGCGTGCACGGCCTCGAGGGGAAGACCGAGGACGAGCGCGTCGCGGCGGACGTCGCGGCCGAGGCCTCGCTCGACGCGCGCAACGCGCACTCCGCGCTCCGTTTCTCGCCGGCCTGGAGCGACGAGTCGGCGAAGGCGAAGTTCGCGGTGGAGGTCGCGCCGACGTACCTCGCGCGCCTCGACCAGCTGCTCGCCAACCGAACCTGGTACGCCGCGAGCGCCCCGCTGTGGGCCGACATCTACGTCTACGACACGCTCGACCGCCTCGTCGCCCACTGGCCGTCGATCCTCGCGAGCTGGCCGCGCCTCGCGGCGTTCCACGCGCGCGTCGCGGCGCTGCCGCAGCTGTCGCGCTACCTCGCGACGCGTCGGCCGGCCTGAGGCGTGGCGGGGAGGCGGGCGCGGACCGTGGAGTCCCCAGCTCGTGAGGCATCGCTCGCGCGGCGCATCGTCGTCGTCGCGCGGGCGATCCTGTTCGGTGGCGTCGCCGCGTACGCGAGCGCGCCGCTGCGGGTGAACGACATCTTCTGGAACGTCATGGCGGGTCGGTGGTTCCTCGCGAACCACGGCCTGCCCGCCGAGGTCCGTTCACGACCGGCGCGCCCGGCAGGCACTGGGTCTGCCATGAGTGGCTGTCGCAGCTCGCCTTCGCGCTGATCGATCGCGCGTCGGGACTCTGGGGGCTGCGCGTGACGCGCGTAGTCCTGCTCGTCGCGGCGCTCGCCGCCGCGCGCGCGCTGATCGTGCGCCGCACCAGGCGACCGACCCTCGAGGTGGTCGCGCTGGGCGTGGTCTGGCTGCTCTGGCAGCCGCACTCGACGCTGCGGCCCCATCTGTTCGGCTGGCTCTTCACGCTGGCGCTCGTCGCGCTCTTGTCGCACGAGGGGCCCTACACGCGGGCGCGGCTTGTCGCGCTCTTCTCGCTCGTGGTCGCGTGGATGAACTTCCACTCGAGCGGCCTGATCGCGATCGCGATGGCGGGCGTCTACCTCGCCGGGCTCTCGGTCGACGGGGCGATCGCGCGTGCGTCGGTGCGCGAGCCGCTCCGCCGCTTCGCCGCCGTGACGGCCGTCGTCGCGATAGCGTGCCTCGTGCAGCCGGAGGGCGCGCGGATTCTCGGCTACCCGCTGCTGACGCGCGCGACGGGACGAGGGATGATCGCCGAGTGGCTCCCGCTGTTGCGGGCCGACACGTTCGAGGACGTGCCGCGCTGGCCGCTCACCTTCCTCGCGGTGGCGTTCGGCTGGCTCGTCGCGCTCGTCTCACGGGTGCGTCGTCGCGCGCCGCCGGTGCGCTTCCCGGGCCCGTGGGTCGCGCTGCTCGGCCTGCTGCTCACCGCCGACGTGCGGCGGATGACCTTCTTCACGATCCTGCCGGTGCTCTTCCTCGTGGAGGAGCTCTCGGCGTGGCTCGATCGGAGCCCGCCGCGCGTGTTCGCGCGCCCCGACCAGGCGTGGGTCCCCGCGCTCGGCGCCCTCGCGACGTCGCTCGTCGCGTGGGTCGTCGTGCTGCCCGACTGGGCGCTCACTCGCGAGCACTTCCTCCCTGGCTACGCACCCGACGACGCGCTCGCCTTCGTGCGACGCGCTCGCATCGAGGGGCGCATGTTCAACCCGTTCATGTGGGGCGGCTTCGTCGAGTATCGGCTCTGGCCGACGCAGAGGGCCTTCGTCGACGGACGAATGGACCTGTTCGGGCGCGAGCTCGTCTCGGACACCTTTGCGATCGAGCAGGCGCGCCCCGAGGCCGCGGAGCTGTACGCCAAGTACGCGATCGACTGGGCGCTGCTCGAGACCCAGCCCTACCTCGACGGGGCGCCGCTCGATCCTAGCGGCTACGCGCTCGCCTATGGCGACTCGACCGCGGTCGTCCTGCTGCGGCGCGGCCCGCGCTTCGACGAGAACGTGCGGCGCGCCTGCGCGCTCTACCGTTCGGGGGCGCTGCCGGCCGCGCTCGCGACCTTCCGAGTGCGTCGTCCGCGCGCGACGATGCAGATCCCGAGCGTGCTGTCGCTTTGCGCCCGATGAGGGGGGGCGACGCGGCTCGTGGCGCCGCGCTCACTCGGCTTCCGCCACCTCGGGCACCACGCTCGTTCGCTCCTCCGGCCGCGACTCGCCCGCCTTGTCGAGCGCGAGCTTGAATATGATCGGACCGACCATCTCATTGAGCGCCACGGTGGCCAGCACCAGGGCGCGGAAGCCGGCGCCGAGCATGGGAAACTCGTGCTCGATCGTCGCCGAGAGACCGAGCGTGAGCCCGGCCTGCGAGACGAGGCCCGCGAATGACCACCTGCGGACGACGGCATCGTCGCGGGCGACGCGGGCCGACAGCCGCGCGGCGCCGTAGCTGAGCGCGGCGCGGCTGCCCGCGAGCAGCAGCGCGACCGGCCAGAGCTCGGCGAGCAGCGGTAAATCGAGGTGCGCGCCGGCGCTGGCGAAGAAGACGACGTAGACGACGCCCCCCATGCGCTCGATGGCGTGCAAGAAGGTCTTGCCCTGCCGCGACAGGTTCTGCACGACGAAGCCCGCGACGAGGAACGTGAGCAGCGGATCGAAGTGCAGGTAGCGCAGCACCTCGGTGAAGCCGAAGCCGAGGGCCACGAACACGATCGGCAGCCCCTTGGCGAACAGGCGCAGGTAGGCTGCGAGCAAGAGGCCGAGCGTCGTGCCGAGCGAGACGCTGCCGACGATCTCGTGGCCGAGCGCTTGAAATGCCTTCGCCGACAGCGTCGCGCCGGGCTCGATCAGCACGCGCGCCACGGTGAGCGCGGCGGCGAGCAGCACGACGACGACCACGTCGGAGCTCATGACGAACGTGAGCGTCCAGCGCGTGAGCGGCCCCTGCGCGCGCGTCTGCGCGAGGATGCCGAGCGTGGCCGAGGGGCTTCGGCTCATGGCGAGCACCGACCAGAGCAGCCCCGCGCCGAGCAGCGCTCCGAAGCCGAGCGGCCGCGCGAACGGGATGAGCGGCCGCGCGGCCATGAAGGCGGCGACCATGCCGACCGCCAAGACCGCCGTCTGCAGCATGGTCGAGAACGCGAGGCTCTTGAGCCCCTTCTTCACGCTCTCGAGATCGAGCTCCGCGCCGCCGGCCATCGCGATGAGCGCAAGGGCGAGGGTGTCCACCGAGGTGAGCTCCTCGACCGACGCGTGATCGATGAGGCGCAGCGCGTGTGGCCCGGCGAGGATGCCCGCGAGCAGGTAGCCCGTGAGGTGCGGGACGCCGAGCGCGTCGAGCAGCTCGCTCGCGAGGGTGCCCGCGAGCAGCAGGAAGCCGACGGCCGCGACGGTGCCGGAGGTGCCGTGGAAGGCCGGCGTCGCCCGCGTCGCGACGAACAGGATCGCGAAGATGACCGCGAGCGCGAGCCCCTGCGTCAGGCGCGCGACCACGCCCCTCCGCGGCGAGGCGCCGCCGCGGCTCACGGTGAGGCCTCCTTCGTCTGGGGACGGCCGCTCGCCGAGGGCACGGCCGCGGCGCGCATGCGTGCGCGGGCGAGCTCGCCGAAGAGCGCGGCGAGCGCGGCGATCAGCAGCAGCAGCGCGCCGAGGTGCGAGGCCTCGTCGAGGTCCTGCGCGCGCGGCGACGCGAGCGCGATCGACAGGCCGACGAACACCCCGAGCGGCGGGGTGCCGTCGGCGGCGGCGCGCTCCTCGGTCCTCCTTGCGCCTCGTGCGGCGAGCACGCGGACGAGCAGACGCGCCGCGAGAGCCACCGACGCGACCGAAACCAGCAGGCGCGTCGACGCGAGCGCGTGCGGATCGACGGAGGCGCCCGCGAGCACCAAGGTGGGAAGCTGCACCGGGCGCGCGGTCGGCGCGACGAGCGCGCGCACCTGGCTGCGCGCGGGCGAGGCGACGGCGAGCATGGCGCCGATCGCGAACGCGATCGCGATCGCGTGAAGCGAAAGTCGCGCAGCGACGCCGATCGCGAGCATCGAGACGCCGAGGAGCACGCCCCAGATCGCGTCGTCGCGCGGCTCCTTGCCGACCAAGGCCGCGGCGGTGAGCCCGAGCAGCACGCCCACCGTGGGCCCCGCGACGCCGAGCGACCAGGCGAGCGTCGGCGCGCCTCGCCAGCTTGCGAGCGTCGAGACCAGCACCAGCATCGCGATGCACGCGAGATCGGCACCGCTCGCACGCGCGTCGTGGGTCGCCTCTTCGCCCTCGACGGCGGGGGGGGCAGGGAGCACCCCTGCGCTCGCGACGCCGCCGCCGATCGCCAGCACGAGGGAGGTCTGCACGCCGAGCCGGCCGAAGCCCGAGAGCAGCGCGAAGAGGGGCGCCGCTACGGCCAGCGCGGTCGCGAGGGCGAGGCCGAACCCGCGCAAGAACGCCCCCGCCGTGCCGCGTCGCAGCGACGCGCGCGCCTCGACGCCGAGGATGAGCCCCACCCACCCGAGCGCGATGTGCGCCACGGGCGCGAGCGTCGCCAGCGCGTCGGGGCCGATCACCCCGAGCGCCTCGGGACCGAGCGCGACACCGAGCACGACGAGCTCGATGCCCGAGGTCGATCCGAGCCTGCGCCCAGGGTGAGCCGCGACGATGAAGCTGCCGGCGTATGCGAGCACGAGCAGCCCCATGAGCAGGGCGAGCCCGCTCACGTCGCACCGGCGGCTGGCAAGCGCGCGCGCGCCTCGGTGCCGCGCGCGCCGACGACCGCGAGGATGGCGCGCGAGAGGGCGAGCCCGTCGCCGCTCGCATCGGCGCAGCTCACGCGGTAGCGAACGCCGTCACGCTCGACGCCGATCATCGCGACGGTGGCCTGCGCGGAGATCGCGCGCGCCGAGATGAGCAGCGCCTCGTGGAGATCGGGCGCGGCGGGATCGGCGAGCACGTCGATCGTGGCGATGGGACCGTCGCCGAGCATGCGGGTCGGGTGCCAGAGCGAGCGCACGTGCGGCACGCGCAGCTGGCAGCCGTGCGCGTCGACCATGTGGACGTCGAGCAGGTGCACCTCGAGCACCCGGCCGGTGCGCCCGCCGATCTCGGCCCACTCGCCCACGCGGACCTTGCGGCCGAAGAGCACGGTCACGCCGCTCGCGGCGCTCGCCAGCACCGGGGTGCACGCGAGCCCGATGGCCCCGAGCACGGCGACGCCGAGGCGCGCGATCGCCCCCTCGTCGCTCCCGGTCAAGAGCGGCGCCGCCACGATGATCGCGGCGACGACCACGCCGGCGCGCGCGAGCACGCTGGTGGCGGGCGCGAGATCGGGCGGGAGCCACGTGAGCTTGGTCTCGCCGCGCGCGACGCTTTCGAAATAGAGGCCGACGAAGCGCACGAGCACGGTGACCGCGAGCGCGGCGATGCCGGTGACGACGATGAGCGGCAGCCCGGTAGCGAGCCGCCCGGCGAGCGCGCTCAACGGACGCAGCACCAGCCCCGAGAGCTGCTCGCCCCAGCCGCGCGTGGCCGAGAAGAGCGAGAGCGCGAAGAGCAACCAGCCGTAGGCGATCGCGCCTTGGCCGACGCGCTCGCCGAGGCGCAGCGCGATCTCGGTGCCTCCGCGCACGGCCATCGCCGAGACGAGCTCGACCTTGCCGACGTGGATGTCCGGCAGCCGCTCGGCGTTCCTGTCGAGCCACGCGCGCAGCCGCTCGACGAGATCGCCGACGCGCCCGATCAAGAGGAAGGTGACGAGCGCCGAGAAGACCAGCAGCGACAGCGAGAAGACGGTCGTCGCGATCGCCGTGCGCTTGCGCTCGTTGCGCAGCGACTCGCGGATCTTTCCGGCGACCGACGCCGCGTGCACGTGCAGGCTCGGATCGTCGGGCGGCCGCGCGTCGTCCGGGCCGAGCGTGACGATCGGCGTCTTGCCGACGTAGATGACCGCCTCGCGCTCGGACTCCTCGATGCGCGGCTCGAGATCGCCCCCCTCGTCCAGCACGGCGTCGAGCGCCTGGCTCGCGGCCTTCGCGCGTGCCAACGCGCTCTGCCCCGCGCGCGGCGCGCGCAGAAAGAAGACGACGCGCTCGTGCACCCGCACCGGCGCGGCCTCCACGGGCGCGGCCGAGCTCCTCGGCGCGGGCTCGGGGCTCGGCGCGGGCTCGGGGCTCGGCGCGGCGTCCGAAGGGGGCGACTTCGACGCGACGCTCGTCGGCCGCGGCCTCTCCTTCGCGTGGACGATCGATGGCGCTGCGGCGAGCGCGAGCGCCGCCGCGAGGGCGGCGCTCGGCAGCAGGCCGAAGGAGCTTGTTCGGCGAAGGGCCAACTCGACGAGGGTCCGCTGCGTCGCGCGACGGGTCAAGCGCGCTCGGGGCTCCGGTTGCGTTGGCGCATCGACGAGCACCGCGTGTGCGCGCCTCTCTGGAATGCGCGCGCAGCCGAGTGTCTCGCGGCGCGCCCGTCGGGTCGTCCATCGATAGTCTCGTCGGCTCGTGCGGGGGGGGGCGATGGGCGCCGGGCGCCCGCGCGGAAATGACGCCGTCACCGCTCGACGAGAGGTCGTCGCCGTGGCACCCGTTCGCCCGTGCACACTTCGACACTCTCCCGACTGTCGCGTCCGATCGTTGCCGTGAGCCTCGCGCTCGGGCTCTTCGCCTGCCGCGAAAGCAAGCCTCAGGTGAAGGCCGACGAGCTGTCGAACCTGAAGGATCCGCCGCCGGTGATCGGTGGGGACGTCCCCCTCGTGAAGACGGGGGCGTCGCCGACCGAGCCGACGACCGCCGCGCTGCCCGCGCAGCCCAAGGCGCCGCCGGGGATCCCGGCCCCCGCCGACGTGGCCGCGCCGCCGCCCGACGTGACGCAGACCGCGAGCGGGCTCGCGTCGAAGGTGATCTCCGGGGGCACGGGCAAGGATCACCCGACGCTCTCGGACACGGTGAAGGTCCACTACACGGGGTGGACGACCGACGGGAAGATGTTCGACAGCTCGGTGCAGCGAGGCGAGCCGATTACCTTCCAGCTCTCGGGCGTGATCCCTGGCTGGTCGGAGGGGGTGCAGCTGATGGTGGTCGGCGAGAAGCGCCGGCTCTGGATCCCCGAGGAGCTCGCCTACAAGGGGCAACCGGGGCGCCCGAAGGGGATGCTCGTCTTCGACGTGGAGCTGCTCGACATCGTCAAGGCGCCCAAGCCGCCGGCCGATCTCGCGAAGCCCCCGGCCGATGCGGTGAAGCAGAAGGACGGCCTCGTCTCGCGCGTCCTCGAGAAGGGCAAGGGCACGACGCACCCGACGGCCGACAGCGGGGTGATGGCCAACCTGACCGTCTGGACGACCGACGGGAAGATGGTCCAGTCGACGTTGATGGACGGCGAGCCGCTGCAGGTCCGGGTCAAGCAGCTGATCCCGGGCGTCGCCGAGGCGCTGCAGCTGATGGTCGAAGGCGAGAAGCGGCGCGCGTGGATCCCGCCCGAGCTCGCGAAGGGGCCGCGCGGCGGGCCGCCCGACACGGTCGTCGTCGACCTCGAGCTGATCAAGATCGCGCAGTGAGCCGCCTTTCGCGGCGCGCGATCGACGGTCGCCCTCACCTCTGAGGGATGCCGCGCCCTTCGAGGACCGCGCCGTCGACGCCGACCGCGAAGACGGCGGCGTCGTCGGCGTGCATGGAGATGAACGGCGCGCGCAGCTCCTCGCTCGCGAACGCCTCGATCCACGGCGACGCGCGGCGTGGCGCCGACGTCCAGATGCGCTTCTGCCCCGCGAGCCAGGCGCGGTCGCTCGCTTCGATCGCGCAGGCGCCGACCGGCGCGCGATCGGGGAGCACGTCGAGGTGCGTGTCGCCGTCGTCGATCTGGAACCCGGTGCCGTCGAGCCCGGCGAACACGCAGCGGCGCGTGCGGGGCTGTGCGGAGACGGCGAGGAAGGTACGTGCGCCGCTCGGCGGCGGCAGCGCGGTGAGCTCCCAGTGCAGGGGGCGATAGAGCGCGGCGAAGGCGCGGCCGTCGGCGCGTCGCCCGGCGAGCAGCCACTCGTCGTCGGAGAAGCGCGCGAGCGCCGTCATGGCGCTGACCCCGTCGATCGCAAGGGGCTTGAGTCGACCAGCTCGATCGCGAGCCACGGCAGCGACAGCGTCTCGGTGCCGACTCTTGCGCCGACCGCGTTGACGTCGATGATGCGCACCACGAAGGGGTTCGGCGGCGAACGCTCGTTCAGGCGCGAGAGCGCGACCGCCTCCTTGCGGATCGCGAGCGCGGCCTTGTCACCGAAGTCCTTGATGAGCTTCGGCAGCGTGACCTTCACGACCACGCGCGCCTCGCCCGTCGTCGTGGGCCGCGCGGCGAGGAATGCCGTCGACATGCCGCCCACGCCGAGGACGCGATCGAGCACGTAGAGCACCAGCCCCGACGAGAGCCGTGCGCCGATCAGCCCGCGCAGTTCGTGATCGTCGGGCGCGACGGTGAGCATTGAGCGCAAGCATGGAAGACCGATGGGGTCTGGCGCGGAGCCAACGTGGTGGGTCGATCGCGGGCGCGTCCCCTGCCGAGGCGACCGAGAGCGCGCCTCCCGCCCCGGGGGGGCCTACCGCCGGCGGCCAGCGGTGGCCCGCTTCAGGGCACGCTGGCCGAGGGGGTGCCAAGCACGGCGGCAATGTTCTCCGAGACGCTCGGCCAGCGAGCTCCGGCGGGGGTGGGCGTCCTGGCTCGTCCTGGTTGAACCTGGTTCGGCTGAACCTGCTGGACCTGAACCTGGTTCGGCTGGACCTGCTGGAGCTGGCTGGACCTGAACCTGGTTCGACGCCGCGGGCTGGCCGCGCCGACCCTGACGCGCAACAATTCGCGGCAGGCTCATGTCGGAAGATCGAGTGACCGAGGGCGCGAGGACCCCGCGTCCGACCGAGTCGGCGCGGCTGGCCTCGCCGCGGCGCGGCGCGTGGTGGTCTTGGCTGGGCTGGGTGCTCCTGGTCGTGGCGGTCGCCGTGGGCTTCACGTGGGCGGAGGCTCGCTTCGGCCACCATGCCGGCCGCGTGCCTTCGACTGCTGCGACCGTGTACGCGTGCCCGATGCACTCGTCGGTGACGGCGGACCACCCCGGAGAGTGCCCGATTTGCGGGATGGAGTTGGTGCCGCGCGCGCCGGCCTCGGCGGCGTCGAGCGCGTCGGCGGTGTCGCACGCGGGGCACCGGCACGTGCCCACCGATCCGTACGTTTCGCCGATGCACCCGGAGGAGACGTCGCTCGATCCGAGCGCACGATGCCCCATCTGCGGCATGAAGATGGCGCCCCGCGCCCAGGTGCCCGAGGCGGTCGAGATCGCCAGGCGCGCCGCCGCCTCGGCGACCGCGAGCCGCGCGCAACCCGCTCGACCTTGAACCGTTGCACAGACATGCCCACTCCGACCGGCGGGGCGGCAACTTCCGAACCGAGAAAGGAGCTCTTCATGTCGATTCGCTCGTCGGTCGCGCTCGCGGCGCTCGCCGTGCTTCTCCTCGTCGCATGCAGCAAGTCGGAGCCGTCACCGGGTGCGGTCGCGCCGCCTGTGCAGGGGAAAATCAACGTCGTCGTCGGGGATCAGGGCTTCCAGCCGGCCGACATCAAGCTCCAGAGGGGGCAGGCGGCGACGCTCGTCTTCAAGCGCACGACCGATGACACTTGCGCGACGCAGGTCGAATTCCCTGAGCTGAAGCTGAAGAAGGAGCTGCCGCTCAACCAGGAGGTCGCGATCGATATCCCGACCGGCGAGGCGCGCACCTTCGGCTTCCAGTGCGGCATGGGGATGTACAAGAGCAAGATCGTCGTGCAATAGCCGCCGGCGCGATCGACGCTTCTCCCCCGGCCCCCGCCGTCGCACGGGCGGGGGCGTGGCCTTCCACCCCGGCAGCCGCGTGAAGCTCGGCCCGCGCCAGCTCGAGCGCTTCCCGAGCGACACGCTTTTCGATCGAGTAGCGCGCGTGGTGTGCGAGGCCGAGTGCCTGCCTCGCAAGGAGCTCTACGAGTCGTGGGAGGTCGCCC
>JAJXTK010000593.1 GCA_021783935.1 Myxococcales bacterium
ATGCCTCTGCCACCGGTGCCTCCTACGCGGCGCCTCGGGCGCGCGCGCGAGGGCGAACGTCGGCGATCGCGCAAGAGGTCACGAGGTACTGTCGGGCGAGTGGACACCCTCGCGATCGCCGACGACGCCGCGCTCACCGCGTATCGGCGCGAGCACGTCGGCTTCGTCTTCCAGTTCTACAACCTGATCCCGAGCCTCACGGCGCGCGAGAACGTCGAGCTCGTGACCGAGATCTCCGACGCGCCGATGTCGCCCGAGGAGGCGCTCTCGCTCGTGGGGCTCGGCGAGCGCCTCGATCACTTCCCCTCGCAGCTGTCGGGCGGTGAGCAGCAGCGGGTCGCCATCGCGCGCGCCGTCGCCAAGCGCCCCGACCTGCTGCTGTGCGACGAGCCCACGGGCGCCCTCGATTTCGCGACCGGGCGCCTCGTCTTGGAGGTGCTCGATCGCGTCAACCGCGAGCTCGGGACCACGACGGTGCTCATCACGCACAACGCGTCGATCGCGCGCATGGCAGACCGCGTCGTCACGATGTCGGACGGGCTCGTGAAGTCGGACACCGACAACCCCGAGCGGGTCGGGCCGGAGGCGATCTCGTGGTGACGCCGCTCGTGCGCAAGCTGGTGCGCGACCTCTCGGCGATGCGCGGGCAGGCGATCACGATCGCGCTCGTCGTCGCCTGCGGCATCGCGAGCTACGTCACGCTGCGCAGCGCCTACGCCTCGCTCGAGCGCGCGCGCGACCTGCACTACGCCGCGCAGCGCTTCGGCGACGTGTTCGCGAGGCTCAAGCGCGCGCCGAACGCGCTGCGCGCGCGGCTCGAGGCGATCCCGGGCGTCGCCGTGGTCGAGACGCGCGTGGTGTCCGACGGGCTGATGCCGCTCGAGGATCTGGCCGAGCCCGCCGTCGGCGAGGTGATCGGGCTGCCCCCGCGCGGCGAGCCGCGCCTGAACGCCATCGCGCTGCGGCGCGGTCGCCTCTTCGAGCCGGGGCGCGCCGACGAGGCCGTGATCAGCGAGGCGTTCGCCAACGCGCA
Source organism: Myxococcales bacterium (assembly GCA_021783935.1). Taxonomy (GTDB): domain Bacteria; phylum Myxococcota_A; class Polyangia; order Polyangiales; family JADJMO01; genus CAIXWQ01. The sequence continues at coordinate 1,034 of JAJXTK010000593.1, forward strand.
CGGGCTCGAGCCCGGCGCGACGGTGCCGATCGTGCTCGAGGGGGTCATGCACCGCGTCCGCGTGGTCGGCGTCGCGCTCTCGCCCGAGTACGTGTTCGCGATGCCGGCGGGCACGCTCGTCGCCGACGACAAGCACTTCGGCGTCCTCTGGATGGACGGTAGCGCCGTCGCCCCTTCGCTGAAGCTCGACGGCGCCTTCGACGACATGGTCGTCCGACTGCAGCCAGGCGCGTCGACCGCCGCGGTGCTCGAGCAGGTCGACGCGCTGCTCTTGCCCTACGGCGGCCGCCCAGCCTACGCGCGCAACCTTCAGCCGTCGCACCAGCTGCTCGAGAGCGAGTTCTCGCAGCTCGCGCGGATGACCACGGTGATCCCGGCGGCGTTCCTCGCCGTCGCGGCCTTCCTGCTCAACGTCGTGCTCTCGCGCATCGTGCAGCTGCAGCGCGGGCAAATCGCGACGCTCAAGGCGGTCGGCTACCGCGATCGCGAGATCGCGATGCACTACCTGCAGCTCGTCACGATCGTAGTGCTGCTCGGCAGCGCGCTCGGAATCGCGCTCGGCGCGCTGCTCGGCAAGGGGATGGTCGGCCTGTACGCGGAGTACTACCGCTTCCCCGACCTCACGCTGCAGCTGCCGCCGCGGCTCGTCGCGACCGCGTTCTTGGCGAGCTTCGGTGCGGCGCTCTTCGGCGCGCTCGCGACGGTGCGCCACATCGCGCGCCTGCCGCCGGCCGAGGCGATGCGCCCCGAGGCGCCCGCGGTCTACCGGCGCTCGCTCCTCGAGCGCCTCGGCCTCGCGAGGCTCCTCGGCCCCTCGTGGTGGATGGTCCTGCGCGAGCTCTTGCGCAGGCCCGTGCGCACGATCCTGTCGGTGACCGGCATCGCGCTGTCGGTCGCCGTCGTCGTCGGCGCGCGCTTCACCTACGACGCGATCGACGCGCTGCTCGACGTGGGGCTCCTCGCCAGCCAACGCGAGGACGTCACCGTCGCCTTGCGCCAGGTGGTCGACGGGCGCGCGCGCGGCGAGCTGCTCCGCCTGCCGGGCGTGCTCGCCCTCGAGGCCGAGCGCTCGGTGGCCGTGCGGGTGCGCAAGGGCTCGCGCGCCCGCGCGGTGGGCCTCATCGGCCGCGCGACGGACGCGAGGCTCCACCGTCTGGTCGAGTGGCCTGAGCGCGTGGTGCCGATCCCCGATCGCGGCGTCGTGCTGACCAAGACGCTCGCCGATCGCCTCGGCGTCCGCCCCGGCGACGATGTCGACATCGACGTGCTCGAGGGGGAGCGGCCGACCCGCAGGCTCCGCGTCGCGACGACCTCGAGTGAGCTGCTCGGCCTCGGCGCGTTCGTCTCGCTCGAACAGCTCGACGCCCTGCTCGGCGAGCAAGAGGGGTTCACGAGCGCCGCGCTGGTGGTCGACCCGCGCGAGCTCGAGCGACTCGACGCGCGGCTGCGCGAGCTGCCCGCGATCGCGGCGGTCACGCGCAAGGCCGCGGTGATCGAGCTGTTTCGCAAGCAGACCACCGAGCAGCTCTTGACCACGACCATGATCCTCGTCTTCTTCGGCGCGACGATCGCGATCGGGGTCGTCTACAACGACGCGCGCGTGGCGGTGTCGATGCGCAGCCGGGATCTCGCGACGATGCGCGTGCTCGGGTTCACCACCAGCGAGATTGCCGCGATCGTGTACGGCGAGCTCGCGCTCAGCGTCGCGCTCGGCCTCGGGCCGGGCCTGCAGCTCGGCGCGTGGCTCATGCGCCTGGTCTTCTCGAGCGAGGCGATCGAGGACACGCTGCGCATGCCGGCGACCGCCTCGCCGGGCACCTACCTGTTCGCCGTCACGATCGTCGTCTTCGCCGCGGTGTTCTCCGCCCTGCTCGTCCGCGATCGGCTCGATCGCCTCGACCTCGTCGAGGTGCTTAAGGCGAGGGAATGATGAGCGCGAATCCGCTCTCGAAGCCGACGTCGCACAAGAAGAGGCAGCGGCACGCCGCGCGCTCGCTCGCGTGGACGCTCTTGGGGCTCGGCGTCGCGGCGCTCGTCGCCTTCGCCGCGTGGCCGACGCCGCTCAGCGTCGAGACGGCCAGGGTCGCGCGGGGCCGGCTGGTGCTCACGATCGACGAGGCGGGGCGCGCGCGCGTGCGCAATCGCTACGTCGTCGGGGCGCCGCTCGCGGGCGATCTCGCGCGCATCGAGCTGCGCGCGGGCGACGCGATCGCGCTCGGCGCGACGCTCGCGCGCATCGTGCCCGCGGAGTCTCCGCTGCTCGATCCCCGCTCTCACCAGGAGGCGGCCGCGCGCGCCGGAGCGGCCGCCGCCGCGCTCCTCGCGGCCAAGACGGGCGTCGAGCGCGCCGAGCTCGCCTCGAAGCACGCCGACGACGACCTCGCCAAGGCGCGCTCGCTGGTCGCGGGCGGCGCCGCCCCCAAGGACACCCTCGACCACGCCGAGCTCGAGGCACGCCTGCGCGCCTCCGAGCTCGTCTCCGCGCGCTTCTCGGCGCAGATGGCCACCTACGAGCTGCAGGTCGCCAACGCCGTGCTCAGGCGAAGCGAGCGCGACGGCGCGCGCGACGAGCGCTTCGACATCGACGCGCCGGTCGCGGGTCGCGTGCTCCGCGTGCTGCAAGAGAGCGCCGGCGTCGTCGCGCCCGGCACGCCGCTGTTGGAGATCGGCGACCCCGCGCACCTCGAGGTCGTCGTCGACGTGCTCAGCGCCGACGCCGCTCGCGTGCGCGCCGGCGCCGCGGCGACGCTCGACGGCTGGGGCGGCGCGCCGCTCGCGGCCAAGGTGCGCGTGGTCGAGCCCTCGGCCTACACGCGAATCTCCGCGCTCGGCGTCGAGGAGCAGCGCGTGCACGTGGTCCTCGATCTGCTCGACCCGCACGAGCGCTGGGCGTCGCTCGGCGACGGCTACCGCGTCGAGGCGCGCATCGTGGTGCTGGAGCGCCCTGGCGTGCTGCTCGTGCCCGCGGGCGCGGTGTTTCGACGCGGCGACGACTGGACGCTGTTCTTGCTGCAAGGCGGCCGC
>JAJXTK010000594.1 GCA_021783935.1 Myxococcales bacterium
CGAAGCCGAAGCCGAAGCCGAAGCCGAAGCCGAAGCCGAAGCCGAAGCCGAAGCCGAAGCCGAAGCCGAAGCCGAAGCCGAAGCCGAAGCCGAAGCCGAAGCCGATGCCGAAGCCGATGCCGAAGCCGAAGCCGAAGCCGAAGCCGACGCCGAGGCCGACTCCGACGCCGAGCCCTCCCGCCCGCGCTCACCGCAAGCGGCTTGCCCAGCTGCCCATTTCCCAAACGATTTCCGAAATGTGACCCTCCGTTCTGGCGCCAGAACGCCCGTTCGTTCGACCTTCGCTACGCTCGCTCTTGATGGCTTCCAAATCCGAACTATCCCCCGCGCGCCGCCCGCGCCCGCGCGCGATCGTCGAGGCCGAGCACGGCGAGCCGCCCGTGAAGCTGACGTCCGCCGAGCGCTCGCTCGTGAACGAGGCCCTGCGTCGCGGCGAGCGGGCTCGGGCTCGTCGACCCGTACTACAAACGCAACCTCGACATCGTGCAGCAGGATCGCGACGGCACGACGCTGCGCCGGTGGTCACTCGCGCGCGCGTGCCTGTGAAGTTCGTCGCCGGCGAGTGGGACAACGAGAGCGACGAGAACGTCATCGAGCAGGTGACGTTGACGTACGACTTCTTCACCCTCGAGGAGTAGGTCGTGCGGCGGGGCGCGGACGCTATCGCGTGGTCTTCGCAAGAGGCGGACGACGTCCCATGCTCGCGCCCCAGAGCGAGAGGATCTCTACAACTCCGCGGCCTGCATCGATCACGTAGTGGATGTGGCAACGCGTGTTCGGCAGCAGCCAACGGCGAATCGAGAGCTCGTCGCGAACCAGCAAGACCGGGATGCTCGCGGGCCGCTCGGCCAAGTCCCGCAGCGCGCCTTCGAGCTCCTCGTCGAACAGCGCGGGCGCCGCCGGCCGGTTCTCGATCCACCACGCGCGTCGTGCGGCCGCCTGCGCACGCGCCTCGACGCGAAACTGGACGATCACCCCATCGCCTTCAGCTCTCGGAGCACCTGATCCGCCGGGATGCCCGCCTCGCCGCGACGCAGCTCAGCGAGGCCACGGTCGAGCGAAGCGAACAGAGCCGCGCGATCGTCGCCATCCATCTCGTCGAGCGATTCCTCGACAACGACGAGCTCGAGCGTCGTGCCCTCCGGCAGCTCCGCCGGCTCCTCGATCACGTACCGGCCGCCCCTCACCGTCGCGTGGACGATCATGCGGTCATCTTGACCGAGGGCAGCTGCCGCGCCAAGGCGGCGTCGCGCCGAAGGCGACACCATGCGCGAGGAACCGATCGAGGGAGACGATCGGTTGCGCTCGCGCGATCCGATGCCGCCGAACGCGAGCGTCGTGCGCGCTTCGAGCGCCCTGCCGGAAGGCCTCGGGACTCGCGTAGATCATGGGGGATAGGGGGTCCAAGCGGGCCGCGGGGTCGGTCAGGGCCTAGATTAAATAGACTCAGATTATGCGCACTTCGAGCAGAACGGAACGCGCATGGGCCAGCGCCAGATCGGCGCCTCTCTGGGTCCAGAGCCGACTCCGCGCTCTCTGGACGGGATCATTGTCCCGATTGACTTCCAGGATCAAACGGTGCTGCAACGACTGCCTAGAGGCCGTTTCGGCACGGACGATGTCTGCCGCGAGTTGTAAGAGGATCGCATGCTGACCGATTGGGGCGCGCGCAGACTTCGCCTTGGCATTACGTCGCTTGGTGCACTCTGTGCCATCGCTGCGTCGCTCGGGATTCTTCGCTGTACGAACAGCGGTTCGCGCGACGCCCCATCGGACGCGGGAGACTCGGGCCGCGAGGCGTCCGTCGATGCAGCGAGCGACACGGACGCCACGCCCGACGTCGCACCAGGTGACGACGCAGTCGCTGATGCCGCTGGCGAGGTCGATGTCACTGAATCTGGCGTCGCTTGGTCGCCGGTTCCTGGAGCAGCTGCCTGCGGTCTGTTCCAAGCGGATCCGACGATCGTCAATTTCGGGGCGCGAACGTGGACGGATTGCGGCTCGGGCTGCCGGGTGGGATCGGCTTCTCTCGCGGGCTTCGGTCAACCTAGCGTGGACGCATCGGCGGGCCGATTCGTCAGCGGCGATGACATTCTGCTCACGTTCGCGGCATCGCCGACAGGCAACACAGCCCTCGTGACCCGTCTTTCAGACGACCGAGTTCTCGCTGCCGTAGAGCAGCGCGCAAATCCCACGCAGTGCGGGATCGGCAGAAACACCACGACACCCCTCGTGCTGCCATGGTATTACGTCTCGGGCGGCAAGAGTCAGAGGCTTTTTGGCTGGGTCTCGATCACGGGACAGCTGCAGTGGAACCCAAACTGGCTCGCCGAACCGAATTCGACACCCTTGAGCATGTTTGCCTGGGATGGCGGGGTCGGAATGACATTTGACGACGCCACCATCCTTCGAGCCGCAGGGGCGGCGGCGACTAAGTACTCCACGATTGAGAGCGGGCTTCAGCCGGCCTACCACGCTGCTGGAGATGGCCCGCTGGCTGCCTGGACCGAGAGTAACTCTCTTGGCGGTGAATCGCTTCGTGGCATCTCGAGTGGGGGGAATCCGACCGAACTTGTAGCCTCGAAGGATGGCCTTCATGCCGTCGCACTACTCGGCAGCCGCCTCGTTTGGATAGGTACTCACGGCCCAAGCTGGAGCACAGGGAGCTACACCTCGGCGGAGTGGCATTTTTCTGATTGGTCAGGTTCGACGGTCGTGGATGCGACGGGCCCGAGCCTACCGGCCACGAGCGGCCTTACGGACGTTCAGGCGATGGGCGATTACGGCGCTACCATCGGGTGCCAAGACGGAATCACGGGAAGAGCGTCGTGTTCGCTCTTTGTCGTCCGCTTCTCGGATGGTCAGTCGTGGCAGGTACACGCGCGGCCTGGAATGACGTATCAAAAGATCATGATGGTTTCTCCGACCGAGGTCATCGTCGGTGAAGCCGACTATCCGCCGACTGCGGGCTCCGCGGGGCTAATGCCGCGCCTCGTGAGGTTTTCGCTAGCCAGTCTGTCGCAATTGGCCAGCGCTTTGTAGGTGTCCACTCGCCCGACAGTACCTCGTAGCCGCTTGCGCGATCGCGGACGTTGCCTGCCGCGCGGGGGATAAACCGTCAAGCGGTCCGCGGGGTCGACCGGGGCGCAGATTGCATAGATCTACATTATGCGTATTTCGAATGGAACGAAACGCGTCGGGGTCCAGAGCCGACTCCGCGCTCTCTGAGCTACTCCAAGCACGCCCAGGGGATAAGAGGTCCAAGCGGGCCGCGGGGTCGGTCAGGGCCTAGATTACACAAACTCAGATCATGCGCATTTCGAGCAGAACGGAACGCGCATAGGCCAGCGCCAGATCGGCGCCTCTCTGGCGCGAGGCGGCCGGACCATGACGCATGACGCCAGTACAGCACGACGAGCGCGCGCGGTGCACCCCGCGGGCGCGAGCGCGCGGGGCGGGGCTCTCGGCGCGTCCGCCGCGCCGCCATCTCACGGGCACGGCCGCGGTGCGGGTTCACGCACGCCTCTCGGGTCGGCCGGCGCGCCGCACGACACCGAGCGCGGCGTGCAGGTCGGCGACGTCGACCACGGACCGTTCGCCGCCGCTCCAGCTTGGTTTCGTCACTTGGCGCTCCCCGACGTGCCATGCCGCATGGGTTCCTCAGCGTCTCGCGGTTCGACTTCGCCGAACGCCCGCGGCAACGCGCTCGACATCCTCGAACACCACCTCGCCCGTCTCAGCGTCGACGGCGTGGAGCCAGCGATAGAGCGTGCGCTCGTGCACCTCCAACGCGGCGGCCGCGTCGGGGATGCGCCCGCACGCCGCCTTCATCGCCGTGCGAACGATGGTCGCCCATCTCCCGGGCGAGAGACGCCGCAGCCTGCGCAGCAACGCGGTGCCTTTGACGCTCGCCACCTCTGACAGAACTGCGCAGGCGACGAATGCGGTTCGCCCCGCCGCGCATGTGCAAACGGCCGCCCAGGCGTGACCTATCGCAGCGCATCGGCCTCGCTCGGACCGCGCACGCGGCTGGTCGGCGGCGTGTTGCTCGTCAACC
>JAJXTK010000595.1 GCA_021783935.1 Myxococcales bacterium
CCGTGCTCGAGACGCGACCGACGGCCGCGTAGGTGGCGCCCGCGGCGATCGCCGCGATGAACACGTGAACCATCTTGATGCTGGCCATGGTGTGAGTTGCCCGGCGAACGCAAGAAGCGATCCGGCGCGTCCGCCACCCTACCGCACTTCCCGGCATGTCGGTTGCTTTGCAGCGCCGGACCTGGATGGACGGAGATCAATCGGAGTCGGCTCGACCTCTCGGGGTGCGCGCGCGCAGGCGGTGGCGTTCGATCTCTGCGACCCTTGGCGCCGCAGCCCTTGATTCGAATCGACATCGCGACGGGGAGACACGTCACCCTACGCTGATTCGCCACCGCTCGGAGGTGTCGTGCTGACGAGGAAGCTACTCAGGGTCGGTTTGCTCATGGCGCTGACCCTCTTCGGATGCAGTCCTGGCGAGGAGCCGCAGCGTCTCCACACCGATCACCCGCCGCCCGTGCCGTCGGGCTCGGTCGCGGTGATGGCGAGGATCCCGCTGCTGCCTACCTACCCTTGCTCTCGCTGCCACGAGGACCGCACCCCGGATCCGCGCGAGCGCCAGCTCACCGAATTCCACACGCAGAAGATCCTCCATCACGGGGTCCTCGGCGGCTGGTGCTATCGCTGCCACACCAAGGACAACATCGATCGCCTGCACCTGCAGGACGGCACGCTGGTGACGTTCGATCAGGCGTACGAGCTCTGCGGATCCTGCCACGGCGACAAGCTGCGCGACTGGAAGGCCGGCATGCACGGGCTCACGACCGGCTACTGGCTCGGCGATCGCCAGCGCCGCTCCTGCCCCTTCTGCCACGACCCGCACAACCCGCACTTCCCCGCGATGCAGTCGGAGCGCGAGCCCTCGCTCCCGCGGACCGTCTCGACGACCGAGGCGCGCGCCCCCCACGAGGAGAGCAATGGCGAAGGACACTGAGACGGCGTTGGACGCGCAGCCCGGGGGCGACAGCCCGCTCGAGATCCGCGAGGACGAGCACGGGACTCGGCGCGCGTTCCTCAAGTTGGCGGGCGCCGCCGCCGCCGCGACCGCCGCCGTCGCCGCCACCGGCTGCGGGTCGACCGCCCCGACGACCGAGGAGTTCCTGCGGCAGCACTACAAGAAGCTCAGCGCGGAGGAGAAGCAGCGCATCTTCGCGCGCATCGAGGAGGAGACGAAGGCGCGCACCGGCGTGACCACGCACATCAGCGACCCGCCTCCCCTCGACGGGGTCGAGTACGCCTACGCATTGAACCTGTCGGTCTGCAACGGCAGTCGCCGCTGCGTCGAGGCGTGCGCGCGCGAGAACAACCTGCCTGACGACCCCGAGATTCGCTACATCCGCGTGTTCGAGATGGAGGCGGGCTCGCTCGAGTTCGAGGAGGCGACCCCCTACTACGCGCACGAGAACCTGCCGGCCAAAGACAAGTACTACATGCCGGTGCAGTGTCACCAGTGCGACAACCCGCCCTGCGTGAAGGCGTGCCCGGTGCAGGCGACGTGGAAGGAGCCCGACGGCATCGTCGTGGTCGACTACAGCTGGTGCATCGGCTGCCGCTTCTGCGTCGTCGCGTGCCCGTACTTCGCGCGCCGCTTCAACTGGGTGCAGCCGGACATCCCGCCGGACCGCATCAACCCGAACCAGGGCTACCTCTCGAACCGCCCCCGCTTCAAGGGCGTGGTCGAGAAGTGCACCTTCTGTCTGCACCGCACGCGCAAGGGTCGCCTCCCGGCGTGCCTCGAGGCGTGCCCCACCGGCGCTCGCAAGTTCGGCAACCTCAACGACCCGAACAGCGAGATTCGCAAGATCATCGAGACCAAGCGCGTGTTCGTCCTCAAGGAGGATCTCGCGACGCTGCCTCGGTTCTACTACTTCTTCGCGTGATCCGGAGGCGGACGTGATCGCATCGTTGTACCGATTCGGCATCGACGCCGTGCGCAGCGTGACCCGCGGGAGCAGGGCGTACTTCCTCTGGCTCGCCTTCCTGGTCGGATGGATCGCGCTCGGCGTGGTGGCCTACGTCCACCAGCTGCACGTCGGCCTCGCGGCCACCAACATGCTCGACCAGATCCCGTGGGGCGCGTACATCGCGAACTTCACCTATCTGGTCGGCATGGCGGCGGCGGCCGTCATGCTGGTCATCCCGGCGTACATCTACGACGACCACGAGCTGCACGAGGTCGTCGTGCTCGGCGAGCTGCTCGCGGTCGCCGTGCTGACGATGTGCCTCATGTTCGTCATGGTCGACATCGGTCGCCCCGATCGCTTCTGGCACCTGATTCCCGTGCTCGGGCGCTTCAACTGGCCGATCTCGATGCTGTCGTGGGACGTCATCGTCCTCAACGGCTATCTGGTCCTCAACGCGTACATCACCGGGTATTTGATCTTCACCAAGTACCGCGGCCAGAGGCCCGATCGGAAGAAGTACGTCCCGTTCGTCTTCCTCGCGATCGTGTGGGCCATCAGCATCCACACCGTCACGGCCTTCCTCTACAGCGGCATGGGCGCGCGGCCGCACTGGAACGCCGCGATCCTCGCCCCGCGCTTCCTCGCCTCCGCGTTCGCCGCCGGCCCTTCGCTGATGATCATCGCCCTGTCGATCATCCGCGACAAGATGGGCTACCCGGTGAAGGACAAGGCCCTCAATCGCCTCCGCCAGATCGTGGCGGTGACGATGCTCATCAACCTGTTCTTCTTCTTCTCGGAGATCTTCACCGAGCTCTACAGCTTCAAGCACCACGCCGCGTCGATGCGCTACCTGCTGTTCGGCCTCGACGGGCACTACAAGCTGGTGCCGTACATCTGGTCGGCCATCGCGCTCGACGCGTTCTCGGCGCTCGTGTTCATCACGCCGCGCCTCTACAAGAACTGGAACGTGCTGCGCGTCGCGTGCGGCGCGGCCGTCGTCGGCGTGTGGGTCGAGAAGGGCATGGGGCTCGTGATCCCCGGCTTCGTCCCCTCGCCGCTCGGCGAGGTGATCGACTACACCCCGAGCTTCACCGAGTTCTGCGTGTCGGCGGCGGTCTGGGCGGCCGGCGCGCTCATCTACACGCTGCTGCTCAAGGCGGCGGTGCCCATCGAGCTCGGCAAGGTCCGCCTGCCCGGCGCTCCGGCGCTGAGCCCCGAGGACTATCATCAGGGACACGGGCGCGACGAGCACGCAGACGTCGGCCACTCGCCTGCTCCGGAGGCCGCGGAATGAGCCGCAAGAGATTGCTCCTGTCCGCCGCCGTCGCGCTCCTCGGCGCCGGCTGCCGAAAGGAGCTGCACGTCACCAAGTACGCGCCGGTCGAGCCACCCGTCACGAAGATCGACGCGATCCCCGACGCGCCCGTGAGCGGCACCCTCCGGGGCGCCTCCTTCCGGCTGAAGGACGCGCGCTACGTCGTCGATCACCGAATGGGCTACGAGCGCGTCGACATCAAGCTGTCGGCCGGCGCGCCCGAGTCGGCCTGTGGGCCGGTGAAGCCCTCGGACGCGTCGATGGTGTGGCTCCGACGCGAGAAGAGCGACGAGCTCGAGACGCAGGAGCTCCACCTCGATCCGTCGAAGCCGGGCCCGTGGTCGGTGCACTATCAGGTGCACACGCCCGACGGGTGGGTCGGGAGCGCCGAGGGGTACGCGACCGTCACGCTGCGCGCCTCCGACCCCGACGGCAAGCTCTCGGGCGGGCTGTCGGTCTGCTTCTCGGACGACCAGCAGAGCTGCGTGTCGGGCTCCTTCGACGCGCTGCCGTGCCCGTGGGGGATCGACAAGCCCGTGCGCGGCGCGCTCGTGGCCGAGGCGATTCCCGAGAAGTATCGGAAGAAGTGGGGAGAAGGGGGCAGCGCCTCGAGCGAGCCCGCCCCGTCCGCGAGCGCGTCGGCCGCGCCGTCTGCGAGCGCGTCGGCGTCGCCCAAGAAGCCGTAGAGCGGCAGCTCCCTCCGATTCGATTGCGGAGCCCCCGAGAGGGGTGTGGTTCTCCTGCTGAGCGAGTGGTCGCGTTCTAACAGCCCCCATCCCCAGCCCTTCCCCCGCGGTGCGTGGGAAGGGAGCGGGAGGCGGCGGCGCAGTACG
>JAJXTK010000035.1 GCA_021783935.1 Myxococcales bacterium
CTTCTCGGCGACCGTGTCGCCCGACGTCGGCCGCCTCGTGCGCGAGATGAAGGAGCCCGAGTCGATCCTGCTCTCGGGCGATCAGGTCGGCGCGCTGGAGCTCACGCACTACTTCTACCTGAAGCGCGGCGACAAGGCGCGCGATCTGCTGCGCGTGCTCGAGGTCGAGGACCCGACCAGCGCGATCCTCTTCTGCAACACCAAGGACGCGACCGAGCTCGTCGCCAGAGAGCTCAAGCGCGCCGGCTACTCGGCCGACTACATCTCCGGCGACCTCGATCAGCGCGAGCGCGAGAAGGTCATGAACGCGACGCGCGAGGGGAGGCTCCGCTTCCTCGTCGCGACCGACGTCGCGGCGCGCGGCATCGACATCAGCCACCTCACGCACGTCATCAACGTCGACTTCCCCGACTCGCCCGAGCAGTACGTGCACCGCACCGGTCGCACGGGGCGCGCGGGGCGCACGGGCACCGCGATTTCGCTCATCTCGGCGAAGGACGTCGGCAACCTGTACTACCTGCGCCTCACCTTCGGCTTGAAGCCGATCGAGCGCACGCTGCCGACGGAGCAGGACCTGCGCACGCGCCGCGAGGCCGATCTGATCGGGCACGTCGCGAAGGGGGCCATCGAGCGTCCTCCGAGCTCGGAGGCGCGCGCCCTGGCGCGCAGGCTGCTCGCCCACGAGGATCCCGAGGGGCTGGTCGGCGCGCTGCTCGCGCAGGCGCTCGGCGCGCAGCTGGTCGCGGCCGACGAGGCGGCCAAGGCGCGCCGCGCGAAGAACCCGCCGGCCGTCGAGGCGGTGCCCGTGCCGGCAACGGCGTCGGCATCGGCATCGGCTCCGGCAACGGCTCCGGCATCGGCTCCGGCAACGGCAACGGCAACGGCTCCGGCATCGGCATCGGCAACGGCAACGGCTCCGGCAACGGCTCCGGCAACGGCAACGGCAACGGCAACGGCTCCGGCAACGGCTCCGGCAACGGCAACGGCAACGGCAACGGCTCCGGTTGCCGCCGATCGCGAGCGATCGCGCGAGGGGCGCGGTCGCGATCGCGAGCGTCCTCGTCGCGAGGAGCGGCAGCCGCACTCCAAGCTCGCCGACTGGTCGCCGCCGGAGGAGGCCGACGACGAGGCGCCGCTCATCCAGCGCGACAAGGCGGATCGCGGCGCGCCGCGCCCCGAGGCGCGAGAGGGCGAGGCGCCGGTCGGCGAGGTCGCGACCGTGTTCGTCAACAGCGGTCGCCGCGACGGGCTGCGGGCGCTCGATCTGCTGCGCCTGCTCGAGGAGCGCGGCGGCGTCGCGCAGGACGACGTCGGGCGCATCCGCATCCGCGATCGCAACACGTTCTTCGACGTCAAGCCGAGCGTGCTCGACAAGGCGCTGGAGGCCATCAAAGGGGCCACGGTCGGAGGGCGCACGCTGAACGCCGAGCCGGCGCGCGCGCGCGAGGCCGGCGCGGACGAGGAGCGCGCGGGCGGGGCGCCCGGAGGCGAGCGACGGTGACGCTTCGGCGCGCGCGGCTCGGGATCGCTGCGCTCGGCTGCGCCCTCGGGATCGTCGCGTGTCGACGGACGAACGTCACGAGCGCGCCGTCCATCGACGCGGCGGTCGCGCCGCCGGTGCCGATGGCCACGAGCGCGCCGGAGGGCCCTGCGGGGTTCGCGTCGACGGTGAGCTCGGGCGACTACTTCGCCCCCGGCAAGGGGCACGAGCGGGTCCCCACGGAGTACGACGCCTCGACCGTCACGCTCACCGTCGGCAGCGAGACCATCACCACGAGTGCGTCGGCCGAGCCTCCGCCCGTCGACCCGTACGACGGCGCGATCGCGCGCGTGAAGGCCTCGGCCGTCGGCTGCTTCGCGCCGCTGCCCGCGGGCGACTACGCGGTCGCGCTCGACGTCGTCACCTCGCCCGGCGGGACCGCCACACGCGTGGACGCGACCAGCGCGAGCGTCACCGACCAAGCGGTCATCGCCTGCGTGCGCAAGGTCGGCGAGGGGTACGGGTGGCCCGCGAGCCCGAACGGCCGGACGCTGTCGATCGACGTGAGCGTGCGCGGCCGCTGAGCCGCGGCGCCGCGCGCGTGGGCTGTGCCAGCCTGGGTCGCGCGCCTCCGCCGCGAGCGCGGGTTTCGCCGATCGTGCGCGGGCATCCGGCATGCAAGCACGCTTCGCATGCGCTTCTTCCCCATCGTCCTCGCGGCCGTCGCGGTCGTCGCGTCGCCCCTCGCTTCGGGGTGCGGCGGCAAGACCGAGCAGGCAACCTCCGCCGGCGACTCCGCCGTCGACTCGGGCACGACGGATTCGCCGATCGACGCGACGCCGCCCGCGGCGGGGCAGAAGCTCCTCTTCGAAGCGGGCTACGTCAACGGCGCCTGGGGATACACCTACAGCGGCGTCTACGTGAACGCCGCCGGCGAGGTCTGGAGCTACTCGGCGCCGCAGGCGAACCCGCCGCCAACGACGCAGCCGACGCCGCACGCGGGGATGACCGAGGCCGAGATCACCGCGAAGTATGCGTCGAAGCCGAAGCTGCTCACGACGCTCCCGACGGGCGAAGCGCTGCAGATGTACGCGCTGCTCTCGCTCGCCGAGTCGGGCATGCTGCTGCGGCAGTCGCTCTGCGCCGACGCCGGCGACACGACCTACGTCGGCTGGCGGTACGACGCCGCGACGGCCCTCTACGCGCCGGTCGTGCTCGGCATGTCGGGCGACACCAGCGCGCGCAGCACGGCGCCTGCGGCGGGGCAAGTCGTCGCGTGGCTCCAGAAGGTCGGCGCGATGTCCGCGGACTTCTGCGCGCCGCCCGCGCCGCTCGCGTGCTCGGGGAGCGGCTGCAAGCCGGCCACCTGCGCGCAGAGCTGGCAGGTCCCCGCCTGCGACGGCACGTGCGTCTCGCCCGCGCAGTGCGACGCGGTCGCGAGCTGCGCGGCGTGCTCGAACGGTACGAGCTGCTTGGTCGACGCCGCGGGCCAGACGCACTGCTCGGTCGTGTGGGGCTGCTCGTCCGGCGCCACGTCGTGCGATTGCGCGGGCGACCAGATCTGCGCGGGTGGCAAGGCCTGGTGCCGCGGCGACGCGATCACGGGCTTCCGCTGCGAGCGACCGTAGGCGCGCGCGGTCGACGCTCGGCCCTCGAGGGGCTTCGTCGTCGCACGATTCGGCCTATCCTCCGGCCCGCCATGGCCGATCCGAAAGCCCCCGCGAAGAAGCCGTCCGTCGACGCCGCGTTCCAGGAGGAGGTCAAGCGCCGGGCGCGCGGCCCGATCGACGCGCTGAAGGCGTGGGTTGCGAGCGGCGCCGACGAGCGCCCCGCCGAGGAGGTCGCGGCGAAGCTCTCCCCGCTCGATCCCGCATCGGCGCGCAAGGCGGCGCGCGACGCGATCGACGAGATAGAGGGGTGGCTCGAACGACGCTTCGACGCGCACGCGACGGCGCTCGCGAAGGACAAGGGGGTCGGAAAGGCGGACTTGGTCGGCGACGAGGTGGCCGATCGCAAGGGGTGGCTCGCCGACGCGGTCGCCGCGGAGCTCGAGCCGATCGGCGCGGCGCTCGACGATCGCAAGGCGGCCGGCGCGGAGCTCGTCTCGGTCGCCGCCCGGGCCGACGAGGCCGAGCTCGCGAGCCCGCGCCGCCGCTTCGCCGCTGCGGGCGAGGCGCTGACCGCGGCGCTCGAGAGGCTATCGAGCGCGACCCAACGCCGCGCCGAGACGCGCTTCGCCGAGCGCGTGGAGAAGCTCGCCAAGGAGGGCGAGGAGCGCGCGCTCGCTGCCGTGCGCGATCGGGCCGAGCGTGCCGCCGCCCGCAGGGCCGCGCCGAAGAAGCCCGAGGCCGAAGTCCCCAAGGCCCGCGACGACGGCAAGCGCCGCTGGTACCACTGGATCCTCGACGCCGCGCTGCTCGGCGCCGCGGCCTACCTCGTCTACACGCGGTTTCTCGCCAAGCAGCCGCAGCCGCCCGCCGAGCATCCGGCGGCGATGGAGTCTTCGTCGGCGGCGTCCTCGGCGCGCGCCGCCGTGAGCGGCGTGCCGATCACCGCGACCGAGGTGCGCGCGGGGCCCGGCATGCTCTACGCGCCGGTCGAGACGCTCGGCGGTCCGAGCCACGTGCAGCTGCTGGAAGGGCCGACGGCGGGCTGGGTCAAGGTGCGGACCGCCGCGAGCAAGGACGGGTGGATCCCGATCGAGGCCATCGGCACCGTCCCGACCCCGGCGCCGAGCGCGACCCGATCGCCGTAGTCGCCCCTCGGATGGGCGCGCGCGGCGGCTCTTCGGCCTTGTTGCGCGGAGGCGCGCCGATTCGCCCATTGGCGAACGTGGCTATTTGGGATTGCAGTGCCAGGTCGTGGAAATTGACCAGTCGTCCTTGCAGCTCGCTGCGGAGGCGTTCCACCCATGCTCGCCGCGACTCTCGAGGACTGCTTCGTTGTGGGTGAGCTTCGAGCTCTTCGCACAAGTGACAGTCCAATCGACGCTGCACGCCATGGTGCGATCGCAGTCGTTGACGAGCTTCACGTCGAGCGAGCGGCTTTCGTCGTGCGAGACCTCGCTGTAGACCATGCATGTCGTGCCCTCCGCCGCGGCGGCCTGCGGGGGGACGAAGCCCATGCCCGCGACGAGCAGCGCGGCGCACCCAACTAGGCGAATGCGCATGTCGAGGCAGACACGCGCGCGCGGCAAAGGTTCCCCGCAAAGCGGGGTGGGCAGGCGCGGCGCGAAATGCCGTGTGCGCGTGCCGAGGCACGGATCGCCCTTGCGGCACGTCGGCCTCGGCGACCGTGACGGTGCACTGTTTCAGGGCGCCTTCACGCTCGCCCTTGCCGGCATCCCCGAGAACGCATTCCACTCGACGTGCACCGGCTTGCTCGTGCCGTTCTCGGCGACCACGAGCAGGTCGCTCCCGGCGCCGCACGGCACCGCGATCGCGCGCGGATCGACGGCGAGCCACACGCTCGCGCCGTCGGGGCTGGTCTTGACGTGCAAGAGGCCGCGCGCTGCCGTCTGCTTGTCGGAGAGGAGCGCGATGGAGCCCGCAGCGCGCGCGGGCCAGCGTGCGTCGGGGCGCGCGTCGAGCGTCAGCGAGAGATCGAGGTGCGGCCCGGTCGGGTCGGACTGCCACGGCGCCGAGGCGTCGACGTGCGCGCGATGCGGCGATCGCCCGTCGGCGAGCACGACGAGATCGAGAGGCACCCGCACCGGCAGGGTCGTCGTGACCGGCGCGACGCCCAGCTTGCGGACGACCTCGCTGCTCGGTGGCACCCCCTCGATGGCGAGCGTCCCCTCGCACGTCGTCGGCAGCTGCCCTGCCCTCGCGGGCGCCCCGACGGTCGTCTGCGTCGTCACCGTCTCCGGGGGCGGCGCGCTCGGGCGAGGCGACAGCGCGCCGCTCACGCCGACGAACGCCGCCGCGCCCGCGAGGGCGACCATCACGAGGGAGGTCATCGCGCGACCGAAGCGTCGTCGCGGGAGGTCGAGCCCGGTATCGAGGATCGGTAGCTCTGCGTCGTCGACCGGCGCGTCGAGGGTCGAGACCGCGCCCGGCGGCGCGCTCGAGTCGCCCGCGGCCGGCCGTCGGCGCAGCTTCACCTTGAGCACGACCGACGGCGGGCGCGCGCTCTCCACGCCCACCATCTGCTTGAGCTCGCGCGCGAGCGCCGGGTCATCCTTCACCCGCGAGACCTGGAACGCCTCGGCGAGCGCGCGCACGCGGTCGTGGGTCGGCGCTACGGGGGCGCCCTCGATCTCGGTGCGTTCCTCGGGCGAGTACGCCTCGTCGGCCTGCGCGGCGGTGTGCGCGTGCGCCGCCTCTTGCTCGACGACGAGCGGCGCGACGGTCGGGGGCAGCTGCGAGACGACCTCGAACGGCGCCTCCTGCGCCTGATGGCCGTCGGCCGCCGCGGCCTCGAGCTCGGCCGCGACCGTCGCGAGCGGCGTCGGCACCCGACCGCGCTCGCGAAACTCGATCGGCCCCGTCTCGGGCGTCGCGTCGTCGCGCGTCGGCGCCGTGGGCGCCGCTTCGGGCTCCCGCGCCTTGGCGGCGATCGGCGGCTCGTGCGAGGCCGCCTCGCCCCGCGCCGCGCTCGAGGCGCTCGGATCGTGCTTGCGCGGCGCGGGCCGAACGACCGGCGGCGGCGAGGGGCTCGGCTCTTCGATCGGCTCCTCGTCGTCGTTCGCATCGTCTAGGTCGAGCTCGCCCGCCTCGATGAGCTCGAAGGTCTCGCGCGCGAGGCGCGCGACGCCGCGTCGGCTCGCCGACCGGTTGAGCGGGATGAGCGCCCCTTCGAGCTCGCGCGTCAGCGCCACGAGCCCGGTCGGCTCCTTGCGCCTGGCGCACGCGCGCAGGGCGGGCGTCGACGAGGTCGAGACGCGCAAGAGCTCACCGAGGAGCCCGCGCAGCGCCGCGGCGGCGCGAGCCTCGTCGGCGCGTCGCGGAGGGGCGATTAGCTGCACGTTCCCCGCGAGATCGAGGCCGAGCTCCGTCGCGCCGACGACGCCGCCGCCGACGTCGCGCACGCGCGCGGCGGCCTCCAGCACGAGGAACCCCGCGATCTCGGGGCCAATCGGGACGAGCTCGCGATCGGCTGCGATCACGACGTCGTCGACCCTCACAAGTTGTTCGGCGTTCGACATGGACGCTCTGCCTCGATCGCCCCGATCGCAGAGCCGTCGACGTCGGGCCAAGTATCGGGGGCGCCCTCGGCGCCGATCCGGGAATGCAGGGGCTCAGGCGCGCCGCACGAGCACCCCGCGCGCCGCGAGAAACTCCTTCGCCTCGCGGATCGTGTGCACCCCGTCGTGGAAGATCGACGCGGCCAGGGCGGCGTCGGCGCCCGCCTCGGTGAGGCCGACGGCGAGGTGCTCGAGCGTGCCTACCCCCCCCGAGGCGATGACCGGTATCGAGACCGCGTCGACCACCGCCCGCGTGAGCGCGACGTCGTAGCCGTCTTTGGTGCCGTCGCGGTCCATGCTCGTGAGCAGGATCTCCCCGGCGCCGAGCGCCGCGACGCGCGCCGCCCACTCGATGGCGTCGAGATCGGTCGGCCTTCGGCCGCCGTGCGTGGTGACGATCCAGCGCTGCGCCGCGGGCTGCCACTTCGCGTCGATGGCGACGACGATCGCCTGGGCGCCGTAGACGTCGGCCATGGCCTTGACGAGGTCGGGGTCGCGCACCGCGGCGCTGTTGATCGAGATCTTGTCGGCCCCCGCCCGCAAGAGGGCGTGCGCGTCGTCGAGCGTGCGCACGCCGCCGCCGACGGTGAGGGGCGCGAAGACGACGTCGGCGGTGCGCCGCACGATGTCGAGGAGGATGGGGCGCTCGTCGGAGGTCGCCGTGATGTCGAGGAAGGCGATCTCGTCGGCGCCGTCCTCGTCGTACCGACGCGCGCACTCGACGGGATCGCCGGCGTCGCGAAGGCCGACGAAGTTCACCCCCTTGACGACCCGCCCCTCCTTCACGTCGAGGCACGGGATGATCCGCCGCGCGAGCATCGGGTCGTACGATAGCAGGCCGTGGATCTTCGCCGAGACGGACCGCCCGTCTGCCGCATCCTCCGTCGATTTTTCGGGCGATCGACCACAGCCTGCGGACGGTCGCCGTCCTGGCAGGCCGCTTCTCGACGGCCAGCTAGTTGCAGCCCCCGGTGCCGGCCGCGGGGGCGTCGGGCGGCGTCAGCATGGGCGGCGTGCACGCGCCGAAATCGAACAAATCGAGCAGCGCGGTCGAATTCGCGTCGCGAGCGGTCAGCGCCGGCAGCCCGAAGATCGTCTCGATGAAGCGGGTGATCGCCGTGTGCTCCTCGACGACATGCGAGACGTAATGAGGCTTGGCCCAGGGGGAGATGACGGTGAGCGGTACGCGCGGGCCGAGCTCGAAATAGGGCGTGTCCTTCGGGTTGCCCGGGCGCGCGACGCACGCGTGGTTCGGCGGCGGGACGTGGTCGGCGAAGCCGCCCCCCTCGTCGTACGTCCAGACCAGGGCGAGCTGCCCCCATTCGGGGCTCTTGATCGCGTGCTCGTAGACGTTGCGCAGCCACGCCTCGCCGCGCTGGACGTCGGCCGGAGGGTGGTCGTCCTCGAAGTTGTCGATGC
This sequence comes from Myxococcales bacterium, assembly GCA_021783935.1. Taxonomy (GTDB): domain Bacteria; phylum Myxococcota_A; class Polyangia; order Polyangiales; family JADJMO01; genus CAIXWQ01. Next base: position 8,085 of record JAJXTK010000035.1, read on the forward strand.
CGTCGACGAACGCGACGGCCGGCAGCGTGCCGGCGTCGAGCGACGAGAGGAATTGCGCCATCGTGCCGGTGCCCGGGTGGCCGCTGGACCAGTCGAGCGCGCCGCTCAGCAGCTGGCCGTCGCTGTAGACGCCCCAGGTGAGGCCCGCCTTGTCGAGCGCGTCGAAGAGCGTCGGCGTCGTCGGATCGGGGTAGTAGACGCCAGTCTCCTTCACGCCGTCGTTGGTGCCGAGCATCAGGAAGTCGCGGTTGGGGTAGGTGCCGCTGCGCAGCGACGCGAAGTGGTGATCGTCGAGCGCGAAGGTGCTCGCGAGCCAGTAGTAGAACGGCAGGTCCCCCTGCTCGTAGTAGCCCATCACGAAGTGGCCGTCGGTGCCGGTCGACGAGGCCGCGCTCTTGACGAAGCCGTCCATGGCGCCGCCGTCGACCCCCGCGTGCATCTCGTCCCACTGGTGCCCCGGGTCGTTCGGGACGCAGGTCGAGGTCGCGTGGAACGGCGCGACGCTCGCGCCCGACGCGTCGAGGTTGGCGAAGCTCGCGGGCACCGCTTCGACGTCCGGCTGTAGCGCGTGGAGGTCGTGCAGCAGGTTGTCGAAGGCTCGGTTCTCCTTCATCAGCACGACCACGTGCCGGATCGGCAGCTGCTTGCCGAGGTCCGTGGGCACGCCGAGCGTGTCGGCGGAGCTCGCGCCGGCGCCGAACGTGCAGGCCGCGCGCTGCGCGCCGAGGGTGTCCGCGGGCAGCTGCGTCCCGCAGGCGGGGGCGTCCGTCGCGTCCGTCGCGCCGATCGCGGCGTCGCCGGCGTCCGGGCTCGCGGAGGGGCTAGAGGAGCTGCAGGCGGCGAGAAGCGAGAGGGTGAGCAGGGCGAGGGGCCGTCGGAGCATCGCGCACAGTGTAGCGAGCGGGCGCGCTCCGTGGGGCGCGCGCGTCGGCCTCGCCAGCGCGACGCCGCCCGACTAGACCGGCGGGGTGCTCGTCCTCGCGATCGACACCTCGAGCGCCATCGCCTCGGTGGCGGTGGTGCGCGCGGCCTCCGACCCATGGCGCGCCGCGGTGCTCGCCGAGTCTGCGGCAGAGCTCGCCAACGCGGCGGGCGAGCGGCTCGTCGGGGTCATCGAGCGCGTGCTCGGCGACGCCGCGATCGAGCTGTCGGCGATCGAGACCTTCGCGGTCGGCGTGGGCCCCGGATCGTTCACCGGCACGCGCGTCGGCGTCGCGACCGCCAAGGGGATCGCCATCGCGGCCGCACGGCCCTTGCGCGGAGTGAACGCCTTCGACGCGCTCGCGGTCGACGCCGGCGCGCGCCCGGGCGAGCGCGTGCTGGTCGCGATCGACGCTCGCAAGGCCGAGGTCTACGCGGCGCTGGTCTCCCTCTCGGCCGAGGACGTCGCGCCCCTGTCGGAGGCGCGGCACCTCGCGCCCGCGCGCGTGCCCGAGGCGTTCGCCCTCGACGGCGTGTCGTGCGCGGTCGGCGATGGGGCCGCGCTGGTCCCCGGGATCGACGCGCTCCTTCGAGCGCGCATCGCGCCGCGCACCCCCCGCGCGGCGGCCGTCGGCGCGCTCGCGGGGGCGCGTCAGCTGCGCGCCTCCTGCGACGAGGTCGACGTCCTCGAGCCGTTCTACGTGCGGCCGCCCGACGTGACGATGCCCAAATCTCCGCCCGGCATGCCGGCGCGCCGCGGCTGACGAAGTCCGTCGACAAGGGGTTATCGAAGCGGGCAATCGCGCGCGGCGCGGGGACAACGACGTGCAACGATTTACAAGTCGATGACAATCGGCGCGGCGCGTCTTGGTACTGGTTGCACCGAGTCCGCTCGACCAGGGTGTCACCCGAAGTCCATCGTCGCGCGGATCGACTCGCCGAGATGACTCTCCTCTCCGATGCGACAGCCTCGCTCTTCTCGACGCTGACCAAGGAGCTCGCGGAGCGCTCCGCGGCCGGTACCCCCGAGGGCGCCGCGGCGCTGAACCCGGAGCTCGCGCACGGCGCCTGGGGCCTCGCGATTTGGGCGCTGATCATCGGCTATGCGCTGCTCGTCGGCATCCTCAGCCTCTACGGCATGCACCGCGGCCTGCTCGTCGCGACGTGCGTCAAGGAGCGCAAGAAGCTGAAGGCGGTCGAGCACACCGTCGAGCTCTCCGAGGACGAACTACCCATCGTCACGCTGCAGCTGCCGCTGTTCAACGAGGCGACCGTCGCGCAGACGCTCATCGAGGTGTGCGGGAAGCTCGACTACCCGCGAGAGAAGCTCGAGATTCAGGTCCTCGACGACTCGACCGACGAGACGCAGGCGATCGCGCGCCTGGCCGTCGAGCGCGCGGCGGCCACCGGCGTCGACATCAAGTACATCCACCGCGCCGATCGCACGGGGTACAAGGCCGGCGCGCTCGCCGCGGGGCTGAAGGTCTCGCGCGGCGAGCTCGTGGCCATCTTCGACGCCGACTTCACGCCGCAGCCCGGCTTCCTTCGCTCGGTCGTCGGCCACTTCCGGGACCCGAAGGTCGGCTGCGTGCAGGCGCGCTGGGGGCACACCAACCGCGAGCACTCGATGCTCACGCGGGTGCAGGCGCTCATGCTCGACGGCCACCACATGGTCGAGAACCGGGCGCGCTGGGCGACCGATCACTTCTTCAACTTCTCGGGCACCGGCGGCATGTGGCGCGTCAAGGCCATCGAGGAGGCGGGCGGCTGGGCGCACGACACGCTCACCGAAGACCTCGACCTCTCGTATCGCGCGCAGATGAAGGGGTGGAAGTTCCTTTATCGCGCCGACGTGGTCACGCCGAGCGAGCTCCCCGAGGAGCTGAGCGCTTTTCGCGCGCAGCAGCACCGCTGGGCCAAGGGCACCGTCCAGAGCGCTCGCAAGATGCTCAAGACGATCTGGAGCTCGGATCTGCGCATGTCGCAGAAGATCGAGGCGACCTACCACCTGACGCCGCACATGACGTCGCCGCTCCTGGTGACGCTCACCGTCCTGCTCCTGCCGATCCTCGCGATCCTCCCCGGGAGCGACACGCGCACGATGTTCCTCGTCGACGTGCCGCTGTGCCTGAGCACGTCGGGCTCGCTCGCCGCGTTCTACATGCACGCCGAGGCGGCGCAGGGGCGCTCGGCGTGGCTCGGGCTCAAGCGGCTGCCGTTCTTGATGGCGCTCGGCACCGGCATGGCGCCGTGGGTCTCGCGCGCCGTGTTCGAGGGCATGCGCAGCATGGCGGGCGAGTTCGTCCGCACCCCCAAGAAGGGCAACGAGCAGGGGCGCTACCGTGCGCGCATCAACCTGCCCTGGGCCGAGATGATCCTCGCGCTGGTCTCGGCGTGCAGCACCATCGCTGCCATCGAGAACGGCCACTGGTTCGCCGGTCCGTTCGCCGCGATGTTCACCTTCGGCTACGCCTGGGTCGCGACGCTGCTGGTCGGCGAGGAGCTCGAGCGCCGCCGCGCCGCGCGCCGCTCGCTCGTGCCGAACGCGATGGCGTGACGAGCGCAGCGCCGCACGCGCGCTGCGCCTCGCCGCGATCGTTCGCGAGCCCGGCGGGCACGTGATGGGTAGCCTGGCTCGTCCGCGCTCGCGGCGCTGACGAGTCGTCGGCGCGGGCGTCGCCTGCGCCTCGAGTGGTCTACGATTGTGAACGTGGTGCCCGAGACGCTCCCCATCGAGACTCCGCGCGGGCACTTCATCGCGCGTACGTACGGCGACGCGCGCGCCCCCGTGGTGCTCGCGCTGCACGGCTTCCCCGACACCCCCGCGACCTTCGCGCCGCTGGCCGACACCCTGCGCCGCGCCGGCTACCGCGTCGTCGCGCCGTTCATGCGCGGCTACTCCCCCTCGACGCTCGCGGGGCCCTTCCACCTCGACGCGCTCGCCGACGACGTCGTCGCCATCGCCGACCAGGTCTCGCCGGCGCGCCCCGTCGTCCTGCTCGGCCACGACTGGGGCGCGGCGACCACGTACGTCGCCGCGGCGCGCTTCCCCTCGCGGGTCCGCTGCGCGGTCGCGCTCGCGGTGCCGCACCCGCTCGCCTTCTTGCGGGCGCTCTGGCGCTCCCCCGCGCAGCTGCGCCGCAGCTGGTACATGGCCTTCTTCCAGCTGCCGGTCGTGCCCGAGATCGCCCTGTCGTTCGACGACTTCGCGCTCGTCGAGCGCCTGTGGCGCGACTGGTCGCCCGGCCATCACCCGAGCGCCGAGCAGCTCGAGGAGGTCAAGCGCTGTCTGCGCGCGAGCCTCCCGGGGCCGATCGAGTACTACCGGGCGATGGCGTGGCCGCCGCGCGAGGCGCTCGAGCGGCTGCGCGGTCCGAGCGCGCCGTCGCGCCGGGTGCGCGTGCCGACGCTGCACCTCGCGGGGGGGGACGACGGCTGCATCGGCCCTCGCGTCGGGCGCGGGCAAGGAGACTGGTTCGACGGGCCCTTCCGCAGCGAGACGCTCCCGGGCGTCGGGCACTTCCTGCACCTCGAGCGCCCCGACCTCGTCGCGCGCTCGATCCTCGCGTGGCTCGCGAGCTGGGCCGGCATCGGCTCGATGTTGCCGCCGCCGATGCGCTGACGATCACGGCTGCTTGTGCGTGCTCACCGGCGCCCAGAGGCGGCGTGTCCGGTCGGCCCCTTGCGGAGGGAGGAAGCGCGCGCTGCGCACCAGCTCGACCACGCACGCGGTGACGGCGCTCGCGACGTCGTCGGCGCCCGCGAGCTCGACCTTCGAGCTCGCCCCGACGCGATCGATCTCCCCCTCCACGGTGAAGTCCTTCGGCGGCACGGGCGCCACGTGCTCGGCGCGCTCGACGCAGTAGTCGACGCGCGCCTGCACCATGGCGCGGTCGTGGTCCTCGGCGGCGATCTCGAACGGCGAGGGGCAGTCACCGGCGCACTTGACGTCGCCCTTGGCGAGCGGCGCGTCGTCGACCGGGAAGCGCGAGGTGTGCGGCTTGGTCCACGGCTGCGCGGGCCTGGCGGTCGACGCCGAGGCCAGCTGGGTGGGCGGCGCCGAGGTCGCCGGCGTGGTCGGGTGGGCGGGCGCACCGCACGCCGCGGTGGCCGCGACCGCGCAGGCGGCCGTGAGGACCGGATAGTCGGGCGCGCGCCGGATCGAGAAGCGCCGCGGCGGCTGGGCAGAGAGGCGCATGCGCCGAAGCCTAGCAGGCTGTGGAGTCTCTCCGAGACCGGCCGATCCTCTCCCGGGTCATGCCGCGATCTCCCGCGCGATCGACCACAGCCTGCTGACGGTCACAGTTTCCGCAGGCCGTTTGTCAACGGCCTGCTAGAGGTCTCGGCATGCTGCTAAGCCGCGCGCGCCCCACGACGGTCGAGGCGCTCCTGCGCGACCTGCGCTCCTCGGACGCGACCGCGCGCGTGCGCGCCGCCGACGAGGCGGCCAAGGTCGCCGACGCCGATCTCGGCGCCCGCCCCACGATCGTCGACGCGCTGACGCGCGCGCTCGGCGACGACGACGCGAACGTCCGCGCCGCGGCGGCGCTGGCCCTCGCCGATCTGCGCGGCGCCGAGGCGCTCGCCGCCCTGACGCTCGCGGCCGACGACGACGCGCCGCTCGTGCGCCAGCTCGCCATCACCGCGCTCGGCGAGATCGGCGATCCGCGGGCGCGCGAGCGCGTGCGCAGGGCGCTCGGCGACGAGCGGCCCGAGGTGCGCTTCCAGGCGATCGTCGCCTTCCCGAGGCTGTTGCGCCGCGGCAGCCTCGACGACGTCGGCGAGGCGTGGGACGCGCTCTCGACCGGGCTCGACGATCGCGACGAGCAGGTGCGCGGCCGCGCGGCCGAGGCGTGCGCGGAGCTCGCCGATGGGCAGGCGCTGCCGAGGGAGGTCGCCGATCGACTCGCGCGCGTCGCCCAAGACGCGCACGAGCCGAGCGACGCGCGCGTCTCGGCGGCCATCGCGCTCGGCGAGTCGCGCGACCGGCGCGGCGAGTCGGTGATCGTGGCCATGCTGAGCGGCGCCTTCGAAGAGGCGAGCCCGGCGCGGCTCCAGGCGGCCTTCGAGCTCGCCGGCGAGCTGCGGCTCGAGGCGACGCGCGGCGCGTGCTCGAACGCCGCGTTCGGCCTGCGATCGTGGGTGGTCGATCCGGGCGTGCGCTCTGCGGCGCTGGTCGCGCTCGTGCGGCTCGACGATCGCCGCGCCGTCGACCACGTGCTCGCCGAGCTCCAATCGCGCTCGTGGACGCGGCGCACCCACGCCCTCGGCATCGCGGCGCGCGCGGCGATGCAGCAGGCTCGCCCGGCGCTCGAGGCGATGCGCGGCGACGCCTCGAGCGTCGACCCCGACGCGCTCGAAGACGCGCTCGCGCGCATCGCCGCCGAGGCGCGCGACGCAGACGCGCGGAGTCCTTGACAGCCAAGACCACAGCGGTATCTTGCGCGGCCTCTCGGCGATGCCGAGGAGGGCGCCCATAGCTCAGCTGGATAGAGCATTGGTCTACGGAACCAAGGGTCGGAAGTTCGAATCTTCCTGGGCGCGCTAGAGAATCCGCTCGAAAGCCCCGGCAGCGGCGCGGCGACGGCGGACACGACGGGACGCTGGGAGCCCTGAAATCCCGCCCCGCGTGGTAACAGCGTGGTAACGGCCTCGGGGGCCTTGCCACGGGCGGTCGACACGTGCTGGGCCCAGAGATTTGGCTCGGCCGCTGGGTGACGTGGCAAGGGTCGTGGCAACGGCTCCGTCGCGCGCTACCAGGCGCCGCTGGCGATCTGGCCGAGTGTCCCGGGGTCGGGGAACAGGTCGAACGCGCACGACGTGGCGACCTGCTCGTCCCAGTTCAGGGCGACGTCGACCGAAGCCGTATGCGGTAGGGCCGCGACCTCGGGGTCGGTGGTCGTTCGAACGATGGGCGCAACCGCCACGGCGGGCGTGGACGCTCGCGGGCGGCTCATTCGAACAGCCTCGCCTGGGCGGTCGCGGCCGAGGGACGCGGCGCCCGCTTGTCGTGGTGCGTCGGAGAGACCTCCTCTGCTGCCTGAGCACCACGCTCAACGCTCTCGTTCCCGTCGGCCGGCGCGGGATGAGCTCCTGCTTGCGGCTCGACGACGGCGGCCTGCGTCCCAACCGAGGACGCATCGACGCCGTGAAGGATCGGCGCGTAGCCGTGGAGTCGGCGGGTCATGACGTCCAAGGCTTCGGGGTTGGCGTCGACGAGGACAACGTCTCGCCCAAGGCCAGCTCCCGCCTCGCCGAGCGTTCCGCTTCCGGCGAAGAAGTCGAGCAGTCGATCGCCGGGATTCGAGTGGACCGTAACCAGTCGTCGCAGAACGCCGAGCGGCTTCTGAGTCGGATAACCTGTCTTCTCGTGGCCATTCGGGCTCACGATCGTGTGCCACCAAGTATCCGTTGGCGTCTTGCCGCGTGCGGCCTTTTCCTCGCCGACCAAGTCAGGCGCCATGTACGGAATCCTGTCGATCGCGTCGTAGTTGAAGCAGTAGCCTTCAGCGGTCTTCGCGTACCACAGGATGTTGTCGTGCTTGGGAGACCACCGCCGCGTCGCACGCGCGCCGTAGTCGTAGGCCCAGATGATCTCGTTGACGAAGCAGTCACGCCCGAAGATCTGGTCGAGGAGAACCTTCGCGTAGTGCACCTCGCGGAAATCAAGGTGGAGAAAGAGGCTCCCCGTGGGATTCAGCAATCGGTGTGCTTGCTCGAGTCGCGGCGCCAGGAACTCGAGGTAGTCATCAAAGGTGTCCGCGAAGGCCTTCGTGCCAATTCGGGTCGTTCGATAGCGCTTTCCTTTGAAGCCGACGCGGTCACCTTCGTCGTCCAGAACGGTCGCGATCTGGGTCCGCGCCTGCGTTCGTCGGGTGTTGAAGGGCGGATCGATGTAGATGAGGTCGAAGGTGCAGTCGGGGAACCCCGAGATGATCGGAAGGTTGTCGCCGAAGTGAATCTCGATCGTGCCTCGCTCCTCGGGAGCCGCGGGCGCTACGTACCTTCTGGGGGGCGCTGCGTGCTCACGCGCGCCTGGCGTCTCGTCGCGTTCCCGCCCATCCGCACCGGCGGTCGACTCGGCGCCGGCATCCCCGAAGAAGTACCGACAGCCTCGTCGTTCTCCCTGGGCGCGAACCCGAAGGCCCGCAAGCATTTCGGTGGTCGCCGCAGCCGCGCGAACCTTGGTGAAGGCCGCGTCGGCCGCGTCCCCCAGCGGCCCACGCAACAGCTGAAGCAGCTCTGCCTTCCCGTACCCGCGCCCCGGGCGCAGGCGCTCGCCAGCCACCAGCGCTTCGAGTGCGGTCCTCAGGCCGTCGTCGCTCAGCAGCATGGTACGGAACATTAATACAGGGCGACGAGGCCGTGAAGCGGCGCCCCTCTCCCGCTCCGGGCGCCTTGACGGGGGCAGATCGTCGCGCGCCCCCAGGCGGGTGGGATTGCCTTGCTACGCTGTAGGTCTCATCCAAAGCAGTAGTGTCAGGAGCGTCGATCGATGCCTGCCTCAGCGAAGAACCGAGTGCCTCCGATCATCCTTCTCTATTGGGTAATCAAGATCGCGTCGACCACGCTGGGCGAGACCGGCGCCGACATGTTCTCGATGACGTTCAAGCTCGGATACGCCGAGACGATCGGCATCTTCCTCGCGCTGTTCGCGGGGCTCCTCGCGCTGAAGATGGCGGTGCGGGGCTACCATCCGGTGGTCTACTGGCTGACCTTCACGGCGAGCGCGATCGTCGGCACGGCGATCTCGGACTTCATCGATCGCACGCTCCATTTGGGCTACGCGCTCGGCTCGCTCGTCCTCGTCGCGCTGCTCGGCGCGATCCTGCTCGCTTGGTACAAGAAGGAGCGCAGCGTCCAGGTCGAGCGCATCTACACCCCCGGCGCCGAGCTCTTCTACTGGCTCGCCTTCCTCGTCGCGAACACCCTGGGAACGGCGGCCGGCGACTTCCTCGCCGACAACCTGGGCCTCGGCTTCGTGCGCGGGGCCGCGCTCCTCTCGGGCGCGCTGCTGGCACTCGCGCTGCTCCACCGATTCTCGCAGGCGCCGAGAGTGCTCCTCTTCTGGCTCGCGTTCGTCCTGACGCGGCCGTTCGGCGCGACGTTCGGCGACTTCCTCACCAAGCCGACCACGCAAGGGGGGATCGAGTTCGGCACCGTGGGGTCGTCGATCGTGTTCAGCATGATCCTCGTCGTCGCGATCACGCGGGAGATGCAGCTGGAGCGGCGGCGCACGGCCACCGACGCGGTCACCTCTCCCGCCGCCTGACCCGCGCGCCGGCTCCCCTCGCGCACGGGCGGGGCGCCTCGGCGGCCTTGCGTTCGCGGATGGTGAGCCTTCGTTCTCGACGCGCAGTCGGGCCAAACGTCACCGGGGATCGTGGCCGGAGGCGACGCGGCCGTGCTCGAAGCCGTTCGAGCGCGCGTGTGCGAGATCGGCGGGGCGCCCATCCTGCCCGTCGTCCTGGCGGTGCCCGGCACGGGGTGTTTTGGCGCCCCTGCTGGGCAGTGCGGCACGATCGACTGTCAGGTCGCGCCGGCCGACGTCTCGGGGACCTTCCCTGCCGACACGTTCATCGCCCCCGCGATCTGCTGCAACGACTTCCGCTCCGGGTCGGGATCCCGCCCTGAGCGCGATCGTCGCTGTTACAGCCCCCATCCCCGCCCTTCCCCCGCGGTGCGGGGGAAGGGAGATCGCGTGGCGCGAACGCGCGCAGGCAACCGTGCCT
>JAJXTK010000596.1 GCA_021783935.1 Myxococcales bacterium
CGCGGCGGGCGCGGCGGCGCTCTGGGAGGCGGCAGGGGCCGACACCTGCTGCGAGGCGTCGGGCGCCGCGGGGGCTTCTTCCGAGCCCTCCGCTGCCCCGCCGAGCAACGGCGCGCACGCGAGCAGCGCCAGCAACGAGAGGAACGATCGCGGCCTGGACATGCGCTATGGCCCCACGCGCTTCATGACGACCACGCGGTCGAAGTTGGGGTGAGAGGCGGGGCCGCCAATTCCGAACTGGACCCTCGTGCCATCGAAAGTGTATGGGCCCCCGCCGCCGTGAAGGACGACGGGGCAGTCTTGAATCTGACCGTAGGTTCCAGGGCCCTGAACCCAGGTGCCGCCGGTGCGCATCTCGGGATCGGAGTCATCTTGTCGCACGACCTCATAGCGCGTGGCAGACAGGTGCATCGCCCTTCGCATCGTCGTCGTGATACCCGCCGGCCCCGAGGTGCCGGCGTAGTCGACGTAGGACTCGAGCACGTACGTGCCCGGAACGATGGCCATACTCACCGGCCAAAGTGGATCGGACTCGGCCACGCTCGTCCCCGTCACGACCGGGCTGTTCGCGATGGTCGTGCAGACGCCGGCCTCGCCGTCCTCGGCGACCGAATCGCTCGCGACGTCGGCGAGGCCGTCGGGCGTGGTCTCCTCGACGTCGGCGACGCTGTTGGTATCGACCGCGTCGGCGGCGCTCGCGGAGTCGGCGTCGGACACCATCATGTCACCTTGGGTGTCCGAATCGGAGGCGGTCTGGCCGCCGCTGATCGCTCCGCCGCAGGCGGTGGACAGCGCCGTGACCATCGCGGCGAGCAAGAGTCTCGCGGGCGCCATGGTCACTGAATCCCGCCGCTGGCGCCGCACGTGCCATGGTCCGTGTTGCAGTAAGGACTGCTGGGGTCTGTGCAACACGCACCGTTGCATGCTGCAGCCTGCACGGCGACTTGTTGGAGGCAGAAGCACGCGCCGGAGGGATCGCAGCGCTGCTGGACGCACTTCTGAATGTATCCACAGCAGACCTGGGCCCCCGTAACCGAATCCGGTTGTGCTGTCGTACCCTGCGGGCAATCCGGCGGCGGGGCGCACGTCTGGGCCTGCTTGTTCGCGATCTTCCCCTCCGCGCAGCAGCTCGTGGCCAACATCCTCTCCACCGGACAACACTGGCTCTTGGCCGTGTCGGCGCAGGCTTGACCACTGGGGCAGCAGATTTGGCCGCATGCCTGGTTGACCGGCGCGTTCGGGCACCCCGCGCCGTTGATGCAGGTCTCCCACACCGGATCGATGCACGACTCCTGGCCGCCGCCGTAGCAGGTCTGAAGGCCCGGAGGGCAGCAGAGGTCGGAGCGCGCATCGAGGCACGTCTCGCTGCGCTCGCAGCAGCTGCTCTTGCCGCCGCAATCGACTGGACAACATCCGCCGCCGGGCTTGTAGCAGCTGTTGAAGCAGTTATCGAAGTGCCTTTGACACGCATACTCGAGGCCCAAGACGCAAGCGACAAACAGAACCTGACCGACGAAGGGAATGTATGCTAGGCCTACGCACACGCCCGGCACTAGAAGAGAACAAGTTGCGAGAGTGGTCTCGCAGTCACTGAGACACGGAGAACACGTCGAGAAATCAGAGTTCGTCCCGAGACGCATGACGCCCGGCTGCCCCTTGGTGGTCATCGCCCCCGTCCTCGGCGCGCACGACGACGGCGACCCCTTGCCGAGCACCTGGAGCGCGGCCATCAACTGCTCCGCGTGCGCGTCGAACGCCGGCAGCGGGGTGCCGTCCGCGAGGGTGAGCGGCGCGCCGGCGAGCAGCTGTGTCTTCGCAACGGGCGTGAGCGGGTGACCGTTGACGGAGCCGGTGAGGTGCTCGCCGTCGGTGCTGTCGACGATCGCGTCGAGCGTGCCCGCGACGAACGGGGCCGCGTAGGCGACCTCGCCGTGATAGCCGCCGCTCTTGTGAACGGTCAGCGTGAGCTGCGAGGCGGGGGAGCCGCCCAGGCGGATCTCGTCGTGGAGATGGACGTCGCCGTCGGCGCCGACCCAGCTCTCGCGCGACACCGACGCGCCGAGGCACGTGGTCGCGGTGCGCGCGACTCGCTCGGGGCGCGCGCCGTCGGCGGGCAGCGGGTTGCAGGTCGTGTCGGGGAGCGAATCGGACTCGAGGGGGCAGCTCGCGCTCACGTCCTCGAGGCTGACGCGCACCGAGGCCGCCTGCGCCCCGGCGCTCGTGTCATCGACGCGCAGCCGCACGCGCGCGGCCTCGACGATCGCACCCGGCGTGACAGAGCCGCAGTCCTTGAACCGGAGCGCGCCGTCGGCCCCGGCCTCGTACTGGCACGTCGTCGAAGCGACCTGCTCTCCGGGCTTCGTGAGCTGCAGCTCCGCGCGCTGCCCCTTCGCGCCGCCGGACACGGAGACGAGCTGCAGCGGCACCAGGACCTTCACCGGCGTGGCGGGAAGGAACTCGCCTGCATTCGACCCATTCGCCATCAGGGTGATCCGGCGCGTGTTCGTGGCAACGGAGCCGCCGCTGGCGTCCGCGGGGCCCAGATCACCGGGCGTCCCGTTGGTGCAGGCGGCAGCGGCCGCGACCAACGACGCCAGGGCGGAAGTCCGGACGATGCGACCACGAGGCCAACGCGATGCTCGCGGGTCTAGACCAGATACCCTGAGGGGGGGGGCGCTAGCAACAGATGATGTTTGCATGGCGCGGAGTAACAGCACGGACTCGGCGGCAGACACAAGCCGGATCTCTGGACTATCCGACCTTGGCGGAACCCATATGTTCGAGGCCATGAGTTCGAACATGGGGATTGGGGCCGCGTCGGGAATCGGCTCTACGCTGGGAATCGTGCTTGTCTCGCGGCGTGGCTTCGCTCGCTTCACGCTCGTCGCGCTGCTCGCGTCGGGCGCCGCGTGCGGGCGCACGGCGAGCGATCGCTCCTCGACGACGCTGGATGAAGGGCAGAGGCGCCGCGCGGCGATGGCTTCGGTGGTCGGTGTCGTGCACCTCCAGGGAGGCGAGGTCGATGCGAGCTGCACGGGCGTGCTCGTCGCGACGAATCTGGTGCTGACCGCGCGGCACTGCGTGTCGAACGTGGTCGTCGAGACGCTGTCCTGCGACGCGCTGGGCTCGGCGCGCTCCGGGGGCGAGGCGACGGCGGACCGAGAGGCGTCGAGCCTCGGGGTCGTGTCAGCTCGGGCGTCCGTGCGTCGAGAGGCGAGCTTGGCGATCGTCGCGCACGGCGAGGCGATCTTGCACCCGGAGACCCCCACGCTGTGCAACGGCGACATCGCGCTGGTCGTCCTCGATCGCGACCTCACGGGGCATTCGATCGCCCCCCTCGGGCTCGAGGCGGCGCCCACCGCGGGCGATCGAGTCGCGATCGTGATCCACGGCGGCGAGGCGGTCGTGAGTCGGCCGATCCTCGCGGTCGGCCCCGCGCGCCGCGCGCTCGGCGGCCGGCTCGTCGAGGTGGCGTCGAACGAGTTCTTGCTCGGCGAAGGCGTCTGCGCAGGCGACAGCGGCGGACCCGCCATCGACGTCGCGTCGGGGACCGTCGTCGGGGTCGCGACGCGCGGCGGAAATGGCTACGTGCCACGCGACGCGACGCCCAGCGAGCAGGCGAAGGCGTGCGCGGATTTCGAGGCGGGCGGCAACAGCTACGAGGCAGCCAATGTCTTCACGCGCGTCGACGCCTTTCGGGGCTTTCTCCTCCGCGGTCTCGCCGTGGCCGGCGCGCGCGACCATCGGTAGGGGGAACGGCGATCGCGGATCGCGGCCCCGCCCGGTCCCGACCGCCCTTCGGGCGCATCGAGCCGTCCCGACCTCCGGTCCCGAGCGCCCTTCGCGCGCGTCGAACCATCACGAGCGCCAGGCCTGACCGCCCCTTGCGCGCGTCGAACCGTCGCGACGCCCGGTTTCGACGGGTCGGGATCCCGCCCTGAGCGCGATCGTCGCTGTTACAGCCCCCATCCCCGCCCTTCCCCCGCGGTGCGGGGGAAGGGAGATCGCGTGGCGCGAACGCGCGCAGGCAACCGTGC
>JAJXTK010000036.1 GCA_021783935.1 Myxococcales bacterium
CAACAAGGTGCGCAAGCTCGAGCACCTGCTCGACGACGCCGCGCGCGCAGGCGCTCAGCGCATCGTGTCGATCGGCGCGCTCGGCTCGCACCACATGCTCGCGACCGCGCTCTACGGCGCGCGCGCGGGCTTCGAGGTCGAGGGGGTGCTCACGCCGCAGCCGTGGTCGCCGCACGTGGAGGAGGTCGCGCGCGCGCAGGCGTCGGTCGGCCTGCGCCCGTTCCCGGTTCCCTCGTACGGCGCGGTGGCGATCGCCCTCGCGCGGCGCCTCGTCGCGCGCGGCAAGACGTTCCTGGTGCCGCCGGGGGGCTCGTCGGTGTCGGGCTCGCTCGGCTACGTCGACGCGGCGGCGGAGCTGGCCGATCAGATCGCGCGCGGTGCGCTGCCGCGACCGCGCGCGATCGTCGTCGCGCTCGGCTCCGGCGGCACGGCGGCGGGGCTGCTGGTCGGGCTCGTCCGCGCGGGGCTCCTCGCGCGCGGTGCGCCGCCGATCGAGCTGCTGGCAGTGCAGGTCGTCGATCCCCCGCTCGCCTCCGCCATGGCGACGTTGGCCCTCGCGCTCAGGACCGCGCGCCGCCTTGCGCTGCGGATCGACCGCGCGCTCTTGTCCTCCATGAACGGCGCGCTGCGCGTCGATCGCGGCTTTCTCGGCGACGGCTACGGTCACGCGATCGCGGGCGGCGACGACGCCACCGCGGCCGCGCGCGAAGACGGCCTCACGCTCGATCCCACGTACACGGCGAAGGCGTTCGCGGCGGCGCTCGCCCTCGCGCGCGCGGCGCCGGCCGGCTCGAACGTCCTCTACTGGCACACGCTCGCCGCGCCGGGCCCCTTCGAAGCGTTGGTCGCGAAGGCGCCCCCCTTCGAGTCGCTGCCGCCGGCCGTGCAAGCGCTCGCCGTCGGACGCCCCGTTTCGCGTGACGAGAACGTGCGTTAGGCTCGCTCGGTCCGCGAGGGAGATCCGCCATGCACGAGCAGAACGTCGCAATCATCAAGGGGCTCATCGCCGTCGCGTGGGCCGACGGCGTCTTCGCCGACGAGGAGAAGCAGGCGCTCGATGGACTGCTCGCCGCGTTCGGGGCGAGCGACGAAGAGACCGCTCAGCTGCGCGCGTACGCCGCCACGCCGCGCAAGCTCGACGACGTCCCCCTGCCCGACCTGTCGGCCGACGATCGCCGCATGCTCCTGTCGCACGCGGTGCTGCTGACGTTCGTCGACGGCGAGCAGGCCGAGAAGGAGAAGCACTTCCTCGACGCGCTCTCCAAGCACCTGCGCATCCCCGCCGACGAGGCCAAGGCGATCGAAGCGGCGAGCGAGGCGCGCGCCAAGAAGTACCTCAAGCTGCTCGACTGACGCTCGTCGCAACGCCGAAATGATCACGGGGCGGATCGGCTCGGCCGACCCGCCCCGCGTCGCTTCGAAGCGAGGGGCTACGACGTCGAAGCCTGGCCTTCGACGCTGGCGCTGACGCTGACCGAGACCTGGATGCTGACGCTCACTTGGTTCACGAGCTGCGCGCTCTGCGCGATGCAGACTGCGCCGGCCGCCGAGAGATCGCCGACCTTCTGGATGCCGTTGACCGCTTGCGCGCCGAGGTTCACCACGGACTTGCCCATGGCGATCGTCTCGTTCACGGCCTGCGCGTAGAGGTCGATGCTCGCGTTGATCGCCGAGGCGAGGTTGTCGTCGCCGACGACCGTGACGACGACCTGCGGCTTCGTGCACGAGAAGTGCGCCGAGGCGTCGGCCGAGCACGCGGCGGTGCAGTCGGCGGTGCCGCTGCAGTTCAGCGTGCCGTCGCAGCGCGGCGGCTTGCTCCCCTCGGTGCTGCAGTGGCCATGACAGCCGCCGTTGCACGTCGCGCTGCCGGGCGTGTACGTGCAGGTGCCGTTGCAGGTGCCCTGGCAAGCGATGGCGGCGTCGGCCTGGCAGGAGCCCGAGCACTGCGCCTGGCACTGCCCCTGGAAGTTGCTCGTGCACTGCGCGGTGCACGAGCCGTTGGCCTTCGCGTCGCAAGTGCCCTGGCACTTGCCCTTGCACGCGGCGCCGCTCACGGCGTTGCCGTCGCAGGTGCCGTTGCAGTTGCCGCCGCAGTCGCCGGCGAAGTTCGCGGTGCAGCCCGCGTCGCAGGAGCCGGTCCAGCTTCCGGAGCACGCCCCGCTGCAACTGCCGCTGCACGAGAAGCCCGCGCTCGCCTGGCAGGTGCCCTGGCACTGGCCGTTGCACGCGAAGCTCGGCGCGTTGACCTCGCACTGGGCGTCGCACGAGCCAGCGCAGTCGACGACGAGCTTGCCCGGCTCGCACTGCGCCTTGATGTCGCACGAAGCCGCGACCGCGCACTGCGCCTGGCAGCTCGCCTCGACGTCGACGTCGGCCTCGCAGCTGAAGGGGACGTCGACGACGACGGTGATCCCCTTGGCGAGATCGGCCTTGACGTAGGTGTTGAGCGCGGCGCACGCGCTCGTCGCGTCCGCGAACGGCGCGCCGGAGATGCCGAGCGCCGCGTCCATCGCGTTGCAGGCGTCCTTGAACTCGTTCTCGGTCTTGGTGGCCTGGGTCTGCAGCTGGTTGGCGGCGTCGACGAAGGCGCTGACCGCCGCGTCGGCCTTGCTCGCCTTGACGTCGAGGCCGTCGCACCCCTGGGCCGCGGCGGCGACGCTCGAGCAGTTCGGTAGGACGGCGACGAGGCCGACGAGGCCGCCGGCGACTGTCAGGGAACCAAGGACTTTACGGAAACGCATCCAAGCCTCCTTCGGGCGTCCAAGAGTCGGGCGGCGCAACGCTTTGCACGGCCCGAGCCAGCCAGCATAGCCCACGCGGGCGCGGGCCGAGCGACGTGAAGCTGCATCGAAAGACGCGTCCGATGCTCGCGACATTCACCCCGCACCTCAGGTGCGCCCCTTGCGGCGGCGCACGTGGAGCGTGACCTCGGGTGCTAGGCTGCCATGATCGTGCGATCCGCGCTGGCGGCCCTCCGTCTACACCAAAGCCCCCTCGCTCGGGCCGCCTTCGCGCTTGTCGCGGCTTTGCTCGCCGCGTGCGCGCCTGCGCCCCCCGCGAGCGCGCCGCCTCCGCAGAGCGCGGGCGCCTTGCCGGCGGGCGATCCTGCCGCGCGCGCCGCGATCGACGAGGCGGAGCGCGAGATCGCGGCGGCGGCGGGGGACTGCGCGCACGCCTGCGAGGGGGTCGAGAGGATCGCTCGCGCGAGCGTCGCGCTCTGCAAGCCACGCTCGCTCGCGTGCGACGACGCACAGCAACGTGAGCACGAAGCCCGGGCGCGCGTGGCGACTTTTTGCGATCCGTGCGGGGACGAGCGGTGAGCGATCCGCGTACGACGTGGTCGCGCGCCCAGCGAATCAAGAACGACACCATCTACTATCTCGCGCGCCTCGCGCTCGCGCTGGCGGCGCGGATGCCTCGCGCGACCCTCGGCGTGATCGGCGCTTTCATCGGCGCGACGGTGCACGCGCTGGCGGGCGGGGCGCGCAGCATGGCGCGCGCGAACGTGCAGCGGGCGCTTGCCGCGCTCACGCCCGAGCAGGCCGCGGCGCTCTCGCGGCGAGCCTTCGTCGAGCTCGGCCGGCTGCTGGGTGACACGCTGGCGCTGCTGCGGGCCGACGAGCGCCCGAGTCGCACTCTCCCGTTCGCGGACGACGAGCGCGCGAAGCTCGCGCGGGCCCGCGCAGCAGGGCGCGGCGTCGTGCTCGTGACCGCGCACCTCGGGCCTTGGGAGCGGCTCGCCGGGGTGCTGGTCGAGCATGGGTTTCCCCTCACGACCCCGGTGCGCGCGAGCTACGACCCGCGGCTCGAGGCGGCGGTGCACGCGCGCCTGCGAGCCCGGCATGGCGTGCACGCCCTCGATCGCGACGCCGCGACGACGCCGATCGCGCTCTTGCGCGCCCTCAAGCGCGGCGAGGTCGTCGGCATGCTCATCGATGTCTCGACGCGCGTCGCCTCCGCGCGCGTGCCCTTCCTCGGCGTCCCCGCGTGGACCCCCGTCGGGCCTGCCCGCCTCGCGCTGCGCACCGGCGCGCCGGTCGTCGTTGCGATCGCGACCCGCGCTGGGGTGACCGTCCGCCCGATCCGCGACGTCGCCGAGCCGTGCACGAGGCCGACCGACGACGCCGTCGAAGCGCTGACTATGGCGCTCAACGACGCGCTGTCGGAGGCCATCCGCGCGGAGCCGGAGCGCTGGATCTGGATGCACGATCGCTTCGGAGATCGCGAGACCGGGGCGCGCGCCAAGGCGCTCGACCTGGCCGCGGCCGATTCGATCGAGCCGTCGGCCGGCGAGATTTGATGTTGACAGAGCGCGTGCGTCGTGGGAGCTTGCGCGCCCTCTTCGGGGCGTAGCGCAGCCTGGTAGCGCACCTGGTTCGGGACCAGGGAGTCGGAGGTTCAAATCCTCTCGCCCCGACTATCTCTCGGCGGAGCCTAGAGCAGGATCGAGCAAATCCTCTCACGCCAACTATCTCGTGATCGCCCCCGAGCGCGGGCCGACGGCGGACATCCGGCCACGGCAGTCCGCCGGGCAGAACGCCGACCGGGCCTGCATCGAAGGCATTGTCGGACGGCGCTTCGTGGGTGTCCACGTAGCACGAGTGCAGCCACAGTCGCGGGTGATGGCGAAGCCTCGCGGCGACCTTCTCGCACGAGTCGGCACCCCACGACCGCGCCCGCTCACCGGAACCCGAAGTACCTCTTCAGCGTCGCGATCCTCTCGCGCATCGCCAGCGGCACCTTCCACGCCCGCCCGAACCGCATGACTTGGGCGTCGGCGAGCGCGTCGCCGAGCTCGAGCAGCGTGCGGTCGTAGGGCATCCAGAACAGCTCCGGCGCGGTCGATCGATCGACGACCACGGCGCGCGGTCGCACGAACGTCGACATCGAGAACTCGGAGTTCGCGACGCCGAAGCCCGTCTCGCGCGTGCCGCTCCACGGCAGCGCGGCGACGGCGCCGGTGAACGAGTGGTTGTTGACGCTCACGATGCCGTAGTCGAGCCGCTCGGCGAGGCGCTGGGCGCGCTCGACGTCCTTGGTCCAGATCGACGCGCCGAGGCCGTAGCGCAGGGCGTTGGCGCGCCGCACGGCCTCCATGGCGCCGTCGACGCGAATGACGGCGAGCACCGGCCCGAAGGTCTCGTCGCGCACCACCGACATCGACTCGTCGCAGTGGTCGATCAGCGTCGGCGCGTAGAAGAGCCCCTCGCCAGCGGCGCCGCCGCAGACGATCTTGGCCCCCTTCGCGCGCGCATCCTCGACCTGCGCCGAGACGATCTCGAGCTGCCGCCGGTTCGCGAGGGGCGCGACGTCGAGCGCGGAGAAGTCGCCGGGGCCGGTCTTCAGCGCCCGGAAGGCCTGCGCGAGGCGCGCGATCATGTCGTCGGCGATCGCCCGATCGACGAAGGCGATCTCGATGGCGCCGCACGACTGGCCGGCGTTGCTCAACGCCCAGTGCGTCAGTCCTGCGACCGTGCGCGGGCGATCGCAGTCGGCGAGGACGATCGCCGGATCCTTGCCGCCCATCTCGACGCTGCACGGGATGCCGCGCTCGGCGCACTGCAGGCGCACGCTGCGCCCGGAGGTCGGCGAGCCGGTGAACACGCACGCGTCGATGCCGGCGTCGATGAGGGCCTGGCCGACGCGACCCGGGCCCTGGACCACCGAGATCAACCCCGCCGGCAGCTCCGCCGCGAGGCGCTCGGCGAGCCACGCGCTCGTGCGCGGGGTGTACTCGCTCGGCTTGAGGACCACCCCGTTGCCGGTGAGCAGCGCCGGCATGAGCGAACGATAGAGCCCCGCGACCGGGTAGTTCCACGGCGCGATGACGCCCACCACGCCGCGCGGGACGAGGTCGACGTACGCGCTCTTCTTCGGGAAGCTCAGCGGGTTGAGGAACGGCTTGCGGCGCGCGGTCGCCTTGGCGACGACCGAGGCGAAGCCGTTCACCGTCTCGAGCGGGCCGAGCGCCTCGTTGAACAGCCCCTCGGCGTCGACCTTCCCCATCTCGGCGCGCGCGAGCGCCATGACCTCGGAGCGCCAGCGGAGCATCTCCTTGGCCGCGCGCTGCAGCGCCCCGACACGGTCGTCGAGCGAGCGGACGCGCCACGATTGCTGAGCCGTGCGGGCCCGAGCGACGGCGCCAGCGATCTCCTCGGGCGTCGAGACCTTCACCGGCTCGAGAGGGCGCATGTCGACCGGCGAAATCGGGACGATCTCGTCGGACTCGGGCTCGTGGGCAGGGAGCGTCTTGGCGTGGCGGGCGCCGTTTCCGTTGGCGTGTAGGTCGGTCACGATCGAGCTCCTTGTGACGTCACGCGAAGAGACGCAAGTCAGGCCTCGGCCCGGTGGCGCCAGCGGCGCATGGCAAGCATCCACGCCGGCAAGGCGATGACGGCCGCCGTGAGGCACGCGATCTCACCGAGCACGGCGAGCACGCCGAAGAGGAAGAGCGCCTGGTTCTTGGCGAGCAGCAGCGACGAGTAGCCGATGATCGTCGTCAGCGAGCAGAGCGCCACGGCGCCGCCGGTCGAGCGCACCGCGCCGCTGATGTCGTGCGCGCCGTCCTGCACGTAGCGCGTGACGACGTTGACCGCGTAGTCGACGCCGATGCCGAAGGTGATCGGCAGCGCGATGAAGTTCGCGAAGTTGATCTTGACGCCGAGCGCCATCGTCGCCCCGCCGAGCCAGAGCACGCCCAGCAAGAGCGAGCCCAGCACCAGGAGCGTCGCGCGCCGGCGGCCGACCACTATGACGACGACGGCCACCACGCCGAGGAAGGAGACCGCGCTCGCGATCGGCGCGTCGCGCTCGATCGACGACAGGATGTCCCCCGAGAGCGGGATCGACCCGGCGATCCTCGCGGGCCGCTCGCCGGGGCCAAGATCGCGGGCGGCGAGCTCACGCAGCGTGCGCACGAAGGTGCGGATCCCTTCGGCGTGCCAGAGCTGATCGGACGCCGCCGGATAGATGAGCACGCTTCGGCCGATCGTGCCGTCGCGCTCGCGAAGCCCGCCGACGAGGCCGCGCGGGAGATCCGCCGCCGCGACAGGCTTGGTCGAGTCGTCGCCGAGCATCCTGTCGAGGCGATCGAGCTGCTCCTTCGTCATGAGCGAGCGGATCTTCGGCGTCAGATCCTTGCGAATCGCCTCCGCCTCTTCGATCTTCGCGGCCTGCCCGTCGGGCAGCACGTCGCGCTCTCCGACGACCTGCTTGACCATGCCGGCGAGCGGCCCGTGGTCGACCGCCTCGCGCACGCGCGCCTCGATGGCCCGCGCCTGCTCGCGCGTGTCGCAGAGGATCACGGTCGGCGTCAGGTAGTGGCCGAGCGCCGCGTCCATCACGTTGCTCCAGAGCCCCGCGCCGTTCTTCCAGGTGTCGGCGCGGCGGAGCTTGTTGAAGTCGTACTCGAGCGCGCTGCGATCGAAGCGCGCGACGTTGCGCATGGAGATCGCCGCGAGCGCCGCGACCACGACCAGGATCGCCGGCGCGCCGACGCGCAGCAGCGCGAGCACGCCCGACATGATCCGGCCGTGCCAGACGCCGTGGCGCGCGCTCACCGGCTTGCCGTCGTCGAGCCATCGCAAGAGCGGCGGCATCAACACGAACGAGGTCGCCCAGGAGGCGAGCATGCCGAGCCCGCCGATGTAGCCGAACTGGCGAAAGCCGCGGAACTCGGTGACCACGAGCGAGCCGTACGCGGCGCTCGCGGCGGCTGCGGCTGCGAGCGTGCCGGCGCGCGCCCCCCACACGCCAACCGCCAGCGCCTCCTCGACCGAGCCGCCGCGGATGCGCTCCTCACGATAGCGCGCGAGCAAGATCAGGCCGACGTTGATGCCGTTGCCGACGATGATCGATCCGAGGAAGGCGGTGTTCGAGTTCAGCGCCTCGACGCGCATCGGCGGCAGCGACGAGAGGGCGAAGGCGTACACCGTCGCGAGCAGGAGCGGCACGCACAGCGCGATGACGGCGCGCCACCACCGGTAGTAGAGCAGGATCACCGCGACGACCGCGACGACCACGAGCACCGAGGAGATCGAGAGATCCTCCTCGAGGGCGTCGAGCTCCTCGACGTTGATCGCGATGTCCGACGCGAAGCCGACGTGCAGGCCAGGCGCGTACGTCGCGGGCGAGAGCGCCTTCACGTCCGCCTTCACGCGGTCGAGGAGCACGCGCGCCCGCGCGGCGCCGGTGTCGAAGCCCCCCGCCTCGACGATCAAGATCGCGGCGCGCTCCTTGTCGCTGACGAAGTGCGCGTCCTTCTTGTCGTCTTCGCCGGCCCGCGCCTGGTACTTCTTCTCGAGGTCGCTCATGTCGACCGACGGGGGCGGCTCGCTGTCGTCGAGCAGCGCGCCGCCCGACTTGGCGACCTCGTAGTCGCGGCGGTCTTCGATGCGCTGGCGGAGCTTCTGGAGATCGGGCAGCTCGACGTAGAGCGCGGCGTGCTTCTCGAGGAACGAGCGCTCGGCGGCGTCGTCGGCGCGCACCTCGCGCACGAGATCGGGCGGGTAGGTTCGCAGGCGGGCGCCGAGCTCGTCGACGAAGCGCTCGGCCGCGGGCAGGTTCTTCACGTCGTCGACCCGCGCGACGACGCCGAGGAACTGCATGCCGGGGCTGCGCCTGCGCAGCTCGTCGAGGGCGCGCACGCTCGGCGCGTCGCGCGGCAAGAGCTCCTCGATCTCGCTGCGCAGGTGCGCGTAGAGCTGGACCGTGCGCACGACCGCCGGGATCGCGAGCAGCGCGGCGACCAGCCAGATCGTTCGGCCGTGCCGCAGGGTCCAGTCCACGAAGGCCCGCGCCCTCGCGCTCGCTTGCACGCTGCCGCTCATCGCGCCCTCGCGCCCGCCGGCGTCGGCGTTGTGATATTGGGGCGCACATGCCCGACCGATCGCGCGCCCTCGATGCGATGATCCGCGCCGCCGAGCTCGCCGGCGAGCGCCTGAAGCGCGATTTCTCGCGCCCCGACCTGCTGGAGGTCCGAGAGAAGTCGGCGAGCGACTTCGTCTCGAGCGCCGACCTCGCCTCGCAAGAGATCCTCAAGCGCGAGCTCGCGGCGGCGTTCCCGGATCACGCGATCCTCGCGGAGGAAGACGGGCTGCACGAGATCGCGCCGGGCACGCCGCGCTTCTACGTCGATCCGCTCGACGGCACGACCAATTTCGTGCACGGCATCCCGCACTTCGCGGTCGCCATCGCCGAGGAGGTCGCGGGCGAGGTCGTGGCCGGGGTGGTCCTCTCGCCGGCGGCCGGCGAGCTCTTCTGGGCCGAGAAGGGGGGCGGCGCCTTCGTCGGCGATCGGCGCCTGCGGGTCTCGCGCGAGCAGCAGCTGTCGCGCGCGGTCATCGGCACCGGCATCCCGCACCACGGCGGGCGCCACCACGCGCAGTACCTGCGGGCGCTCGACGGCTTCATGCGCGAGGTCGCCGGCGTCCGCCGCCTCGGCGCCGCGGCGCTCGACCTGGCGTGGGTCGCCGCCGGGCGCTTCGAAGCGTTCTTCGAGATCGGCCTCAAGCCCTGGGACGTCGCGGCCGGCACGCTGTTCGTGCGCGAGGCGGGCGGCGTGGTCACCCGCATCGGCGGGGGTCCGACGGGGCTCGCCGACGGCGACATCCTCGCGACGGCCGGCGGCGCGCTGCACGGCGCGATGAGCGAGCGGCTCGGGCCGCTTCACGGCGTCGCCTCCGCGCGCTCCTGACGCGGCAGCACCAGCGGCAGCACGAGCGAGAAGAGGGCGAGGCCGAGCTGCGTGATGCGCACCAGGAGCGCGATCGAGATGGCGCGCGCGGGCTCGCTGCCGAGGCCGATCGTCGCGGCGAACGCGCGATAGGCCCCCTCGGTCGCGCCCATCTGGTTGGGCACAAGATCGCCGATCGCGGCGCCGACCAGGTGGATCCCTTGGGCAAGCAGCGCGCTGCCGCTCGTCACGACGCCGCCGACGGCGAGGACCACCACGCCGTACTGCGCGGTCTGCACGAGGCGCCCGACGGTGCACAGCGCGACGGCGGTGGCGATCGAGCCGCTCGGCGCCGGCGGCTCGTCCTCGTCGTAGCTGCCGAAGAAGCGCTTGGCGAGGCCGCCGAGCCACCGACGCACCCGCACGCTCCTTGCGAGCACGAGGATGCCTAGGCCGCCGATGACGCACGCGACGGCGTTGAGCGCGAGCCCGATCGCGAGCGGCCAGAAGTCCCTGCCGTGCCAGGCGGCGACGGCCGCGCCGGCAACCGAGATTACGGCGTTCGCGAGCAAGGCGCTCGCCTGCAGCCGGGTGGACGCGGCCGTCGCGTGTCGTAGCCCCGCCTCGCCCATCAGCGTCGCCGCGCGCGCGACCTCGCCCGTGGCGCGCCCGGCCGGCAGCAGGATCATCGACGCGTAGGCGTTCGCGGTCGATCGGATCCAGCGCAGCGCGCCGACGCGCTGGCCGGCGCGCCCGAGGAGCCCGCGCACGGCGAGCGCGTCGAACGAGACCATCGCGACCTCGAGCAGGACGATGAGCGGCAGCCACCGCCCGGCACGCGCGAGCACGTGCAGGACATTCGAAACGCCCGCCGAGCGCACGAGCCAGCCGACCAGCCCGACGCCGGCCGCGAACGCCAGGACGCTCCCGAGGCTCTTGAGGCGCGCTCGCCCACGCGCGCGCGCGTCCGGGGCCTCGCTCACTCCACGCCCGACTGCCCGATCCGCTCGCGAAGCGCCCATCGGACCAGCTCCTCGCGACGCGCCCACACCCGCTCGAAGGCGTCGGCGTAGCGATCGACCAGCTCGTCGGGCTGCGCGATGAGCGGGCACGACTGCGAGAACAGGATGAGCGACGAGTCGAGCATCGCGGCCGTCGCCGGGAAGCGCGCGAGGTCGTACGCCGCGTCGAAGTCGGTCTCGTGATCGGTCGACCACGGGAACCCCGCGCCGAACCCCGCGCGCGTCCGAAACACCGGCTGCGCCGGCAGCGGCGCGACCTGCCACAGGACGACCTCGAGCCCCTCGGCCTTCAGCGCGCGCATCATCGCAGCGCGCAGCGTCGTCGGCGCGACGTCGAGCCCGGCTGCCTTGGCGTCGAAGAGCACGCGATACTTGTGGTGCACCGACGTGCTCCCCTCGGGGATCACGGGCGCCAGCACCCCCGGCAGCCGCGCGAGCCGCGCCGAGAGCCGATCGGCGTTGGCCGAGCAGCGCGCCGTCCACTCGGGCAGCTGCGCGAGCGACGCGCGCGCGAACGCCGCGCCGAGCTCGTTGCCCCGGTACATCCAACCGATGCGACCCGACATGAGCGGTCGGCCGCCGTCGAGCGGGCGCGCGGCGGCGAAGGCCTCGCGGTCCTGCAGGGCGACGTCCTGACCGAAGTTGCGGATGCGATGGGCCGCCTCGGCGATCGCGTCGTCGTTGGTGACGAAGACGCCCCCCTCACCCGCGCCGAGGTTCTTGCTCGACTGCAGCGAGAAGCCGCCGGCCGCGCCGCGCGCGCCGACCGGGCGCCCGCGCCACCTGGCGCCGTGGGCCTGCGCCGCGTCCTCGATCACGAGCAGCCGGTGGCGGGCGGCGCTCGCGAAGATCGGCTCGAGGTCGGCGGCGCACCCGTGCACGTGCACCGGCATGATCGCCTTGGTGCGCGGGCCGATCGCCGCCTCGACGGCCTTCGGGTCGATGAGCCCGGTGCGCGGATCGACGTCGGCGAAGATCGGGATGGCGCCGGCGTGCAGCACTGCGAGCGGCGTCGCGACGAAGCTGTAGGCGGGGACGATCACGTGATCGCCCTCGCCGATGCCCGCGGCCGCGAGCGCGAGGTGCAGCGCGCTGGTGCCCGAGTGGGTCAACAGCGCGTGCTTTGCCCCCGCGTACGCGGCGAACTCACGCTCGAAGCCGACGCACTCGGGGGCGCTGGCCCCCGAGACCACGCCGCGATCGAGCACGCGCGCGATCGCCTCTCGCTGCCGCGCGCCGAAGAAGGGCCACGCCCGATGCGCCTCGCGCGCGACCGTCGGCGTGCCGCCGAAGAGCGCGATCGGCGCCTCTGTCATCGCGCGGCGTCCTGAGCGTGCGCGCCGTTCGGGTGCAGGGCCCCCGACGCGCGCAGCTTGCCGCTCACCGTCCGAACCCAGTCGAGCAGCAGCTTCTCCTGCTTGAACAGGTCGTGCACCGGGACCTCGCCGGCGTGGAAGTGCGGCGACTTGAAGAAGACCGAGAAGTGCCGCTGGATGCCCGACTCGCCGACGCGCTTGGCCACGTCGAGCAGGCGCACGAGGTCGACGACGAGCGGCGCCGCGAGCACCGAGTCCTGGCAGAGGAAGTTCACCTTCATCTGCATCGGCATGCCCGCGAAGCCGACGAGGTCGATGTTGTCCCACGCCTCCTTCGAGTCGCCGCGCGGCTTGTAGTAGTGGATGTGAACCTGGTGGTTCTCGACGTGGTAGCCGACGATCGAGTCGAGCACCGACGCCTTCGACATCACCTTGGTCTTGTTCGAGTCGGGCGAGTTGAGCACGAGCCCGTCGCCGTTGCCGAGGATGTTGGTCGAGTACCAGCCCTCGATCTTCAGCCGGCGCACGCGCAGCATCGCGGCGAGCGCCGTCTTCATGAGCGTCTGCCCGGTCTTGCCGTCCATGCCGGCGTAGGGCGCCTGCTCGCGCGCCGAGAGCTCGGCGAGCGCGGGGATGTCCGAGAGGCTCGGCGTGAAGTTGACGTAGGGGATGCCGAGCTTCGCCGCGGCGTAGAAGTAGCGCATCGCCGGCGTGATCGCGGCGTCGTCGCGATCGAGGGCCGCCTCGAAGGCCTTGAGGTTCTGGTGAGCGGCGCCCATCTCGAGGTAGGCCTCGGTCGACGCGAGGTTCACGAGGATCACGCGATCGAGCTCGTGGGTGCGCTTGAAGCTCTCGATGTCGTGCTGGAGCAGCTCGATCTGCTGCCGGTGGCCGGTGGCGACGACGACGCGGTCGCCGATGACGTTCTGCGCGTAGGCGCGCGAGAAGACGGCCGGCCACGGCTTGAGCGCCTCGAGCCGATCGCGCACGCGCTCGAGCAGCTCGTTCGGGAGCACTTTGTGGTGCTGCGCGGCCTGGAAGACGTTGTCGAAGCGAACGTCCCAGCCGCCGAAGACGATGCTCTCGAGCGGGGCGAAGTCGAGCATCTCGGAGATCGACTCCTCGATCTGCATGTCCGTCCGCTCGGTCACCATGCCGAGGCGGGGCACGAGCCCGCGCACCATCGCCTCCACTCCTGCGATCAGGGTGGACGCGACCGCACCATTGAGTCCGACGATCAGGACGCCAAGTTTTTTCATGGTTCTTCGCTCGCTCACGGGCCTATGGAAGTGGAGGCTGACGTCTCCGGGGAACGTTGCCGCGCCTTCTGCGACGGACGCGGACGGATCGCTAGGGGCGCGGTTAGCTCACGGTGGGATCCTGACGGATGTACGCCAGGAGCTTCTCGCGGCGCGCCTCGCTGAGAATACGGGGGAATTTACCCTGGACGTTGCCGTTGGTGACCTCGTGCAGGAAGCGCTGCGCGCCGCCCCGGGCCAGGGCGACGACGATCGGCGGCAAGATCGCCACGTCGCCGGCACGGTGCTCGCGGTAGACGCGGTTGAGCTTGCCGAGCCCCTCGTCGAACGCCGCAGCGAGCTGCTCGAGGCTCTTCGGCTCAGCCGAGGCGTCGAACTCGGCGTAGAGGACGTAGCGCGATTTCGCCGTCCCGGCGACGCCCACGTCGGCGGCCGCTCCGAAATCGAGCGTGCGGCAGGGCACCTGCTTGATTGCGTACGCCACTGCCTGCTCGATTTCGATGTGCGTCGTCAGCTCCTGGGTCACCGACAGGCAGCCGGCGGTGCGCCCGGCGAACTCGATGCGGTGGGGTGCGATCGACGGGAAGCGGACGATGTCGCCGATCTCGTAGGCGTAGAGCCCCGAGACCGTCGTGACGAGGATCGAGTAGAGCCGGTCACGCTCGACCCCCCAGAGCGGCACGCGCGTGGGGTTGGGCTTGTCGCGCTCGTCCATGGGGACGAACTCGAAGAAGGTCCCGCGGTGCGGGATCATGAGCATGCCCGGCGCACCGGTGAAGTCGGTCGCGGCGAACAGCCCTCCCTCGGTCGCGTTGTAGGTGTCGACGAGCGTGAAGTCGCTCGTGCCCATGAGACGCTCGAGGATCGGCAGGTACGGATCGGCCGACACGCCGCCGCCCAGCATGACTTTCAGGTTCGGCCAGATCTCGCGCACCGTGCTCACGCTGCGACCGCGCCTGCGCGCCGCCTCGATCACCTTCTGCAGCATCAGGGTGAACCAGCAGGTCGTGCCGGAGATCGAGCGCACGTCGTAGTCGAGGTAGCGCTCGGCGATGATGCCGAGGCGTCGCTCGTACTCGGGCACGCGCTTGATCTCGTCGTGCGGCAGGTACATCGGCGCCGTGAACTTCGGCATCCGCGTCACCATCAACGCCGGGTTCGAGGTGATCAGCACCGGCCCCTCGGCGCGCATCGTGATGGGCGGGAAGAGGCCGAGCGTGTAGCCGGTGGGGTAGCGAGCGTCCCCCTTGTGCGCCAGGTAGCGCATGAGCGCGTCGGCGCCCGCCTTCTTCTGGTAGGAGATTTGCCGCTCGCCGATCGGCAGGAACTTCTGGCGCCCCTGGTTCGAGCTCCCCGAGGAGTTGCCGTAGTAGCGAATGAACTCGGGAACCACGAGCCCGCGCTCTCCCTTGCGCATGCGCTCGATGTACGGCGAGAAGGAGTCGTAGTCGCCGATGGGGACCTGACGCGCGAAGTCCGCGTAGCGGCGGATGCGCTCGAAGCCGTGCGCGCGGCCGAACTCCGTGCCGCGCGCGTGCGCGACGAGCTCCGCGAGGGCGCGCTCCTGCTCCTGCTCGACGCGCTTGGCGGCGCGATCCCAGATCGCCGTCTGGACGTGCGCGACGCCGAGGAGCGCCTTGCCGACGAGGGACGGGAACGCCGTGGCGCGTAGGACGGGCGCCGAGGACACCTCGACCGCAGGATTCGAAGCTTCCGGCGCGGCCGGCTTCGATCCGAGCGCGGCAGGTTCGTGAGTTTGCATGAGGCGATCCGAAGAGAGGCTCGAACGGGCGCGAAGGGTTCGCGAAGTGCGGCCGAAGGGTATCGACACCGTCGAGCGATCGCGTAACGGAGCGCTCCGCCGACGGGCCCCAAACCCTTCAAGCGGAGCTGCGAGCACACCCGACGGGGTGATTTCGCACGGCTTTTCTATCGAGCCGCCGACCTGGTGCAGGTGTTTATTATTGCAAACCCGCCGAATCAACGCCGAAGGGCGAAGCCGCGATCCGCGCCCCACGAAAGCGGGAATTCTCGCCCGGCCGAGCGCGCCGCCCGCGCTGCTAGAACATTAAACCGTCGGAGACGTAGATCCCGACCGGCAAGCCAGGGTTCTCGGCGACGGCGTCCGGCGAATACGCGACGTCGAGGCGGAAGATCGCCGCCTCCCCCCACTGTAGGAACAGGCCGCCGCCGACGCCGTACTTCAGCCCGAGGCCGCGCCCGTCGACGGGCGTCGACCACGCGTACTCGGAGAAGACGCGACCGACGTCGAAGAAGGCCGTGGCCCCGAGGCGAAAGCGCTGCTTCCAGAGCGAGAAGCGCGGCCCCGGTGCGCGCACCTCCGTGTTCGAGAGGACCTTCGCCAGCCCCGCGTAGCGCCCTTGCGGCACGCCGCGCACCCCGTTCTCGCCACCAAACAGCCGCTGCGGCTCGAACACGCCGCCCCTCGCCTGGTCGTAGAAGGGGACGTTGCCGAACTGGAACGAGCCGACCACGCGCTCGGCGAACAGGAACGGGCCCCCGAGCGGGACGTAGTGCGAGAGCACCGCCGCGGCCTCGCCGTAGCGAATTCCGTCGGCCGAGCCGACCGTGCCACCGACGCCGATCTGGTAGAAGAGCCCGCGCGTCGTGATGAATTCGCTGTCGCGGGTGTCGTACATCACGCCCCCCGAGAGCGTCTGCAGGAACGCGCCGCGCACGCCGAGCACGTCGGCGCGATCCTCCGCGAGCTTGGTCGCCGCGTAGACCGCGGGGTTCTCCCAGCGCGAGATCAGGCCGAACGTCACGTCGAGCGGCGAGCTCGTGTGTACGCGCACGATGTTGCGCCAGCGCGCCTCTTCGAAGAGGAACTGATAGCGCCCCGCGACCTGCGACGCGCCCGGCGCCGGCGCCGCCGAGGTCGCGTCGCCGAGACCGTAGTACCCCTCGTTCACCGTGCGGTCGAAGCTCGCGCGCGAGTCGAGCCTGGCGCGGCCGCCGAAGAAGGCCGGGAGGTCGAGCCGCAGCACCTGATTCTGCTGGACGAAGCGCGTGCCGCCGAAGTCGTGCTTGAGGCTCGTGGCCAGCAGGATGTCGAGGTTCCACTGGTAGGGGCGGTCGTCGCCGTGGAAGTGCGTGATCGTGGCCGCGCCGCCGAACATGACGCCGATGTCCGTGTTGCCCGCGAGGATCGGAAAGCCCGCGTACTCCATTCGCTCCGCATCGAGCGGCTTGGCCGGGCTGGCGGGGGCGCCGTCCTTCGGATCGACCGCGGCCGTGGGAACAGTAGGCTCGGCGCGCGCGGGCACCGCGGCGAGGGGGACGCCCAGGGCGAGCCCGAGGGCGGCGAGGCGGGGTGCGATCGGAGGCTGCGTCAAGGCGGGGGCCCCTCGGATGCCACGGTTCGGCTCCGAGCGCTCGTTCGACGCACCGACATCGCCGCCGTGCCGTCGCCGACGTTGCCAATTCGGCGCCGCCGTGCAGGATCGCCCGCCGCGCGGCGGATCTCGAAGACGCCGCGTCGAGCCCCATGAACGAGACCACGCCCCCTATCCTGCCCCTCGACGTCGACGACCGGCGCAGCGCGCTCGCCTTGATGGAGGCCATCCTGCCGGGATCGCCCCACGTCCCCGCCGCCGACGAGGCCACGCTCGCGCGGACGCACGAGGTCGTGCACGCGTTCGACGCGCGGCTCACCAAGGCGTGGCTCGGCGCGCAGTCGACGCTGTGCGCGGCCGCCATCGCCTACACGGGGCGCCGCTTCGAGGCGCTCTCGCGCAGCGCACAGGACGCGCTCCTCGCGCGCTGGGAGGTCGATCCGGTCCTCAAGGGCCCGCTCGCGCTGTTGTCGCTCGTCTACAAGTTCGTGCACTTCGATCGCGCGCCGGTCTACGAGGCGCTCGGCGGGCGTCGTCAGCTCGTCACGCACGTCGAGCGCCCGCGCTGGCAGCGCGGGATCGTGCGGGCGGACGAGTGGACCGGCGGCGATCTCGACTGCGACGTCGTGGTGGTCGGCACCGGCGCCGGCGGCGCGGTGGTCGGGCGCGAGCTCGCCGATCGCGGCCACGCGGTCGTCTTCGTCGAGGAGGGGGAGCACTACACGCGCGACGCGTTCGACGGCAGCTCGGTGCGCGCGCACCAGCGCTTCCTGCGCGCGGCGGTCACGCTCGGCAACGCGCCGACGCCGGTCATCATCGGCCGCATGGTCGGCGGCTCCACCGCGATCAACGGAGGGACCTGCTTCCGCACGCCATCGTGGGTCCTCGACCGTTGGTGCGAGGAGATCGGCGTCGACGATTTCGCGCCCGAGCGGATGCGCCC
Organism: Myxococcales bacterium; assembly: GCA_021783935.1. GTDB lineage: Bacteria > Myxococcota_A > Polyangia > Polyangiales > JADJMO01 > CAIXWQ01. Next base: position 17,570 of record JAJXTK010000036.1, read on the forward strand.
GTACTTCGAGCGCGTCGAGCGCATCCTGCAGGTCGCGCCGACGGAGCGTCGCTTCCTCGGCCCCATCGTCGACGTCATGCAGCGAGGCTGCGACGGCCTGGGGTGGAGC
>JAJXTK010000597.1 GCA_021783935.1 Myxococcales bacterium
ACGCGACGCCGCTCGCGCGATGCACCAGGGTCTCTGCGCGGCGCGCCACGAGGTACGTCGCCAGCGCCGCGGGCAGCGCGAGCCCCAGCACGGCGCGGTGCTCGTGATCGGCGAGGGGCAGCAGGTAGAAGAGCGGCACGAGCAGCTGCGCGAGCGGCGCGCTGCCCGAGCGATCACCGCCGAGGACGAGCCCCGAGGCGATCTCGCGCAGCGGGGCGCTCGGCCGCGTCGCCGCGTCCGACAGGGCGGCGAGCATCGGCGCGACGGCGGCGCACGCGATGGCGAGCGTCGGCGCGGGCGCGGGCGGGCGGCTGCTGCCGGTCAACCCGTTCGCTCTAGCGCGCCGCGACCCCGGCGGCCAAACGAGCGCCCGCCGGCCCCGTGACACCAAGGGGCGCGACGCGGTACTAGGTTTCACGATGCGACGGCTCGCGCTCTTGCTGGCGACCATCGCCGCCTGCTCGCGGTCGGCGCCGCGGGCGCGCGCCGAGGCCCCGAGGCCCGAGGCGGCCGACGCGCTCGGGGGCCCCTGCGTCGATCCGGCGACCGACGCTCGGCGGCGACTGGGCTCCGACGCCGCCGACGGGGAGCTGCGCGTCGAGCGCGTGGTCGACCTCGACGGCGACGGCGTCGACGATCCGTTCGTCGCGCACCCGGCTTTTTGCGGGACCGGCGGCTGCCAATGGCAGCTCTACGTCGCGCGAGGGGCGTGCGCGCGTTGGGTGGGGGAGCTGTTCGCGATTTGGCCGCTGCCGGGGAGCTCGAAGAGCCACGGCCTCATGGACCTCGACCTCGCGGTCCGCAAGGGTTGCGCCGGCGCCGCGCGCACGGAGTCACGCGCCCGCTTCGACGGCAGCCGCTACGTCGTGACCGAGACGCGCGAGTGTCACTGCCCCGAGCCTGCGCCGGAGGGGTCGCAAGGCGACGAGTCGGAGCCGAGCGAGGGGAGCTGCGACGACTGGACGCCTCTCGAGCAGCCGGCCCCGCCCCCCTGAACGCGCTCGGCACGCCGCGCTGCGGCGCGGCGCGCAGAACAGCGAAGACGCTCGACGTGCTTGGCCGTTTTTGCGGACATCTGAGATATGATGCCCGCCATGCTGCGCTCTCGCGTCCTCGGGCTCGCGACGCTGATCGTCGGAGCCACTGCCCTCGGATACTTTGCGTTCGGCTGCAGCGCCAAGGGGCATTCGGGCGACAACTGTGTCAAGGACTTCGACTGCGAGAGCGGCCGCTGCGTGCAGTTCCAGTGCATGTACGTCGGCAACAACCCGATCGCGCCCGTCGACGTCGGCGCCGACACGGGCCCAGCCGACACCGGGCCCGCCGACTCCGGCAGCGCGGCCGACGCGGCCGACGCGGACTGATCGTCCCTCGCGCGGCGCCGCCGTGGCCGAGGAGAACACGACCCCGCCCTCGAGCGTCTTGTTGAGGGTGGCCTACGACGGGGCAGCGTTCGCGGGCTTCGCGCCGCAGCCTGGGCAGCGGACCGTCTACGGCGTGCTGCTCGACGCGGTGCGCTCCATGGATCCGAGCGTCGCGGCGCTGCGGGGGGCGAGCCGCACCGACGCCGGAGTGCACGCGCGCGATCAGGCGGTCGCGCTCGACCCGGCCAGGGCGATCCCGGCCAGGGGGTGGGTGCTCGGGCTCAACGCCGCGCTGCCGCGCGACGTCGCGGTGCGGGGGGCGCGCCGCGCGCCGCGCGGGTTCGAGCCGCGGGCGCACGGGCGCGGCAAGCGCTATCGCTACCAGCTGCTGCTCGACCGCGTCCGCGATCCCATGCTCGAGCGCGACGCGTGGCGCATCGAGCCGCCGTTCGACCACGCGCGCGCCGAAGCCGAGCTCGCGGCGATCGTCGGAACGCACGATTTTCGAGCCTTTCGCACCGCGAGCGACCCTCGGATCGACACGACGCGCACGCTCTCGCGCGCGACGATCGTGGCGCCGCGGGCGGACGAGCCACGGCTGGTCGCCATCGAGGTCGAAGGCAACGCGTTCCTCCACAACATGGTGCGCATCATCGCGGGCTCGGCCGTGGACGTCGGCCGCGGTCGGCTACGGCCGGGGGCCACCGCGCGCGCGCTCGCGTCCGGAGCCAGGACGGATCTCGGGATGACGGCGCCCGCACGCGGGCTCATCCTGCACGAGGTGCGACTCGATCTGCCGACGCTCGGCGCAGGAGACGACGCATGGCCGTAAAGGCGCTGCGGCGGACCTGGGCGCGCGCGGTCGACGGCCGCGACGCGCGCGCGCTCTTGCACCTGCATCGCGAGCTGTGGATCGACCACGATGGGCGCGGCGGGATGCCCGCCTCGATGGAGGATGAGGTCTGGGTCGCCTACGGGCTCATGCTCGAGCGCCAGCTCGCGCACCGCGATGGGCGCCGGGTGCCACGGGGCGTGTTCGAGGGGAAGCTCGGTCACGTCGTCGCGGAGCTCGACGGGCGCGTGGTCGGGCAGGTCGAGGTCTACCTCGATCGCTTCGGCTACCAGCCGCGCACGCCGTCGGTCGCCGAGCTGCGCTCGCTGATCGTGACCGAGGCGGCGCGCGGCCACGGGGTCGGCGCGCTGCTGGTGCGCGAGGTGGCGGAGGCGTCGAGTCAGCGCGCGGGCGACAACGCGCTGGTCATCGCCGAGGTGCTCGCGCGCAACGAGGCGCTCTCGTTCTACGCGCGGCTCGGCTTCCGGACGCTCGAGCGCCTGACCGCGATCACCACCGCGCGCCCCTACGAGGGGCGCTTCTCGTCCGCGCCGGCGCGCGTCGAGGACGCGATGGAGCTGTCGATCCTCGATCACCAGGCGCGTCAGCGGCGCACGGCGTGGGGCGATCCGCGCTTCGATCCGCCGTCGCCAGCCATCGGCGGGGATCTCGTGCGCCTCATCGCCGACGGCATCGCGCTCGACGACGCGCAGCGCGGCACCGAGCCCGGTCGCATCCGCGACGAGCTGATCGTGCGCGATCGGCGCGGCCGCGCGCGGGCGGCGATCTACCTCGTCTCGGCGGTGCTCGGGCCGCCGTTCGCGCCCGTCGTGCGCGCCGAGGTCGCGCGCATCGCGGCCGATACCGAGGACCCCGAGGCGGTCGCGGCGGCGATGGCGGGGCTCTCGGACGCGCTCGAGCGCGCGCGGGCGGTGGGGGCGACGCAGCTGCTCGTGCGCAGCGCGTACGTCGATCCGATCGGCGCGCGCGTCGCGGAGGGGGAGGGCGCGCGCGCGTTCTCGTGGATCCTGGCGGCGCCGGCGTCGACCGTGCTGCGGCGCACCGCGAAACCGTGAGGCCGCGCGCGCCGACCTCCGAGCATGCTCCGCACGCTCGCACGCGCCCTGCTCGATCTGCTCGCGCCGCCGCGGTGCGCGGCCTGCGACGCGCCGATCTCGCGCGACGCCGCGCTGTGCGCGCGCTGCCTCTCGACCGCCGAGCCGGCCCCGCCGCTGCCCCTCGGCACCACGGCGTCGTTCGCGTACGGCGGCGCGATCGCCGACGCCGTGCGCGCGACGAAGTTCGGGCCGCGACCCGAGCGGCTGCGCGCGCTCCGACGGCTGGTGCTCGAGCGGCTCGTGGCGGAGGTCGACTTGGTCGCGCCGGTGCCGCTGCACCCTTCGCGCCTGCGCGAGCGGGGCTTCGATCAGGGCGCGATCCTCGCGCAGGCCGTCGCCGCGCACCTCGGCGTCGACTGCGACGTCGCGCTGCTGCGGCGCACGCGTGACACCCCCCACCTGGCCGCGCTCGACGCGGCGGGGCGCCACCACGCCATCGAAGGAGCCTTCGCGCTCGCGCGCCCGCGCGCGCCGCGCTCGGTGCTGCTCGTCGACGACGTGCGCACGACGGGGGCGACCCTCGCCGCCGCGTCGCGTCCGCTGCTGGAGGCCGGCGCCGTCGTCTACGCCCACGTGCTCGCCGCGACGCCGATCGCGTAGCACGACTGCCCCAGATTCCTCGACAACTGCCCCCACCCCAGCCCTCCCCCGCGGTGCGGGGGAGGGAGATTCGTCGGAGTTTCTTGGGCTCTGCACCCTTCCC